>BEIR01000189.1 GCA_002898855.1 bacterium HR41 | reverse complement strand
AGCGGCGACGACGACGAGCTGGCGGCGGCTCGTGACCGCCGCTCGCTGCTCGTCGGTGAGCTCGACGTGCGCGGCGTCGGCGGCGGGGAGCGCAGCGGCCAGGGTCGCGCCGGCGCGGTCGCGCTCGCGGCGTGTGGCGTCAGCGCCGGCCCTGGTCGTGCGCGCTGCGAAGGTCCCGCTCGTGCGCGCCGCGCTGACCGCCTCGCCGTCGCGACGTTCCTCGAGTCGGCAAAGGCTTGCGAAGCGACAACCGTTGCTCCCCGACCCGCACTTCTCGGCCGGCTCGACGAGCGGCTCGACAAGCGCCTTGCCGAGCTCGCAAACGCGCCCCTCGACAGCGCGCTTGAGCTTGTCGAGCGCCCCGGCGTCGTCGCCTTCGCTGCTGTCGGGAGCGAGCGCGCGGCGTGTGTTTGTGTGCACCCCGTCGCCGATCGCATCGGCCAGCAGCACCCCCCTTGCCTGCGCGGCGCCCCCGCCCACTGGCACGTAGACGCCGCCGACCACCTTGAGTGGGAGCCCTCCCACCTTCAACGTGCGCTCAGCAGCGAGCATGTAGATCGCGGCTTGGAGCTCACCCTCGTCGAGCCACTTGCGGTGAGCCAGGGAATCCGTGCTCTTTCCCGTCTTGTAGTCGACCACCACCGCCTCGCCGGTGCTCGAGTCGACGTCGATGCGGTCGATCCGGCCGCGCAGCGGGACGTCGCCGAGGCGGAAACCGCCGTCTTCGCCGAACGCCACCTCGAGCAGCTCGGGGAGCGGCTGGAAGCGGTCGGCCCAACAGCGTTTGGCGTCGAGCTCGAGCGCGCGCACCACCATCAGCTCGGCCTCCGCGGCGAGCGCCGCGAGCCGGCCGACCGGCGGGTCGGGGAGCGGGTCGCGAGCAGGGGCGAGCTCGGCGTGCAGCGCTCGCAGGACCGCCTGGCGCACCGTCTCCCGCGACGGGCCCATCGCTTCGGGCTGCGGGCGGACTTGCCGCTCGCCGTGCGCGGCGGCGGCTTGCGCGAGCTCGCGGTAGAGCTCGCACAGCGCGGCGTGCACAACGTTGCCGAGCACCAGACGGTCGCGCTCGGCCTCGAGTGGGCGCGGTCGCAGCACGTAGTCGACGAGCCACGCCACCCGGCACTGGGCGAAGCGCGCGATCGCTCCTACCGGTCGCGGCCCGTCACCGTACAGCGCGTCGAGCGTGCCGCGCGGCAGGCGCACCGGCAGCTGCGGCGCACCGCCTGCGCCACTCTGGGCCGCCGCGGACCGCGCGATCCGCGCGCTCGCGCGTGGCGAGAGCTCGCCAATGTCGAGGTGGCGCACCGGCGCATCCGGCGCGAGCCTGCGCACTTCGTGCAGAAACGGCGAGGGTTCGAGCGGCCGGCCGTCATCGTCGCACGCGCGCACCGCCAACACCAGCCGCTCCGACGCTCGCGAACAGGCGGCGTAGAAGAGGTAGCGCTCGCGGTCGGCCACGCTCGCCGGCAGCTCGAGCCGGGGACCTTGCGCGCTGTCGGCGAGCAGCGCGCGCTGGCGCTCGTCGAGGAGCACGCGCGGCCGTTCGGGGCGCGGGAAGTTGCCCGTTTCTAGCCCGGTCACGACCACCGCCCGCCAGCGCCGCGCACCGACCTCCTCGGGGCCCGCAACCGTCACACGACCCGGAGCCGGCTCGCGGCCGCCCCACGCCACCGCACGCTCGAGCCCCCACACGATGTCTTCGAGCGCGAGCCGCGGCGCGAACGGCGAGTCGGCGAGCCGCCCTAGCTCGCGCAGCGTCGCGCGCGCCGCTCGCTGGGCCGCAACCGCGCTGGCCCGCAGCTCACCTACCTTCGCCGCCTGGCCGCGCAGCGGCGCCGCCAAGAGGCGGTCGAGCTCGCGGTCGAGCTGTCGGCAGAAGCGACCCGCACCGCGGCTGGCGGCGTCGCGCAGGCGGTCGAGCTCGCCGAGCGGCCGCGCACCAGCGAGGCGCTCGAACACCGCGCGTGCCTCGCGGGCGGTGGCGAGGCCGCGGCGGCGCACGATCTCCTCGAGCGCGTCGGCGCGATGGTCGAAGCAAACGCCGGGCAGCCGCAGGTAGCGCACGAGCTCTTCAGCCGAGCCCGGGCGGTCGGGCCAAAGCGCGCAGCGTGCGAGCGCGAGCAGCCCGCCGCCGAAGTGGGTGGCGCCGAGCGCGGCCCGTGTGCGCGCGGTGTTGTCGATCCCCGCCGCGCGCAAGGCGCGCCCGATCTCCTCGCCGCGCGCCGGGTCGCGCACCACCACCGCGATCTCCTGGGGGTCGAGCGTCGGGTCGGACTCGAGCAGCCGCGCAACAGCGTCGGCAACGAGCTCGCGTTCGGCCTCGCCGCCGCCGGCGAGAAGCACCTCGACAGCGCTCTCGCAGCCTGCGACGCAAGCGGCTTCGGGGACGAAGAGGCGGCGCTCGAGCGCGTAGAGCGCCTCGGCGCCCGCTCCGCGGTAGTAGCCGGGCGGTCCAGGCGCCGCCAGCGTCTCGACGCGTGCCGCCACGCTCTGCAGCTCGGCGACAGCGCCCGCCACCGCGGCGAAGGCTTGGCCGCTCGCGCTGCGTTCAGCTTCGTAAGGGAGGGTGACGAGCACCTCCCACGCCAGCGCCGGCGCGCGTGTGCGCCGTCCAGAGCCCGCGAGCCGCAACAAAAGCTCGCGCTCGAGCGCGGTGAAAGCGTCAAAGCCGTACACCGCGAGCGCCGCGCCGGCGGTCGCGCCCGCAAGGCCGCGCGCGGGGTCGCGCGCCAGCTCGTCGAGCAGCCTGCGGTTGTGCAGCTCGGCTGTGGCAAGACCGGCGTCGGCGAGAAGCTCGGCACGCGTTCGGTGGACGCACAGAAGGTCGCGCAGCACCGACGCGTCGGCATCGCCGGCGCCGGAGAGTGCGGGCTCGGCCACGAGCGCCGCGGCGCGTTCGCCGTCGACGCCCGCCGCCTCTAGCTCGGCGAGGGCGCGCTGCACAGCGTCGACGAAGCCCGCCGTGGCGCTGACCTCGGCGAGCGCGCGCAGCTCGGTCGCGCGGATCGCGGCGCGCGTGACGAGCGCGAGCGCGGTCGCGCCGAGCGGCTCGGCGGCTAGCCCGAGCCGCCCGCCGAGCAGGCGTAAAAGCCCGGGGAAGGTGACAGCGCGCACGCCGAGCTCGGCGCAGCCGTCGGCGAGCTCCGCGTAGGCGCGGTCGACGTCGCCGGCGCGCGGCAAGCACAGATAGCGGTCGCGGCCGCGCTGGCTGCGCAACCAGGCGAAAACCCGGCCCGCCTTGCCGGCGTTCGCCGGTCCGGTGATCAACGTCAGCGCCATCGCTTGCGTGCGCCGCTCTCGAGCTCGGGTGACGATTCAACAGCACGCACCGGCAGCGCACGCGCAGCGACCACGCACGCTTGGTCGCCGCGAGCGCACGCTTCCTGACAGCGGAAGCTAGGCAGACCCCTCGAGGCCACGGGCTAGGGCGAGGATCGCCTCGGCGAGCCGTTCGGCGGGGGCGATCACCGGCGTCTCTTTGAGCTCGCGCTCGAGGTTGGCCGGTCCCGTCCACCGTCCGACGCGCACGAAGCCGTCGCCCACGGGCTCGACGCGGATCTCGTCGACGAGCTCGCCCGCCCGCCCCAGGCTCGAGCCGGCGAGCGGCGGCGGCGTTGCGCCCGCCGGGACAGCGCTAGCGGCAGGCCGGCCGGCGCTGTCGCCTGCCG
>BEIR01000188.1 GCA_002898855.1 bacterium HR41 | reverse complement strand
GATCTCGTCGTGGCGACCACTGGCGGCCCCCTGGCCGAGCGGGCGCGTGCCAGTGGCGTGCCGGTGATCGGGATTCCCCAAGGTCTCGAACCGCGCTGCGCGGTCGCCTACGTGACCGTCGCCGCGCTAGCCGCGGCGCACAGCGCTGGTCTCGTACCCGATCTCGCCGACGAGCTCGCCGCCGCCGCGCGCACGACCACAGCACTGGCTGCGCAGTGGGGAAGCGACTCCCCCCAAGACACCGGACCCAAGCGGCTCGCCGGCGACCTCGCCGGGCGCGTTCCGGTTTTCCACGGCATCGGTCTTACCGCTGCGCCGGCGCGGCGCTTCAAGACGCAGTGGAACGAGAACGCCAAGCTGCCGGCGTTCTGGAGCGAGCTTCCCGAGCAGAACCACAACGAGATCTGTGCCTGGGTAGGGGAGGCGCAGATGGCCGGTCTCGCGCCGGTGCTCCTGGCGAGCGAACTTCTTGCGCCGCCGTCGCGTGTGCGCCTGCAAGCCACCGCCGAGGCGCTCGAACGGGCGGGTTTCACCCCGCTGCTGGTCGAAGGGGCCGGTGCGACACGCGCCGAGCAGATCCTCTCGCTCGTGCTGCACGGGGATCTCGCGAGCGTGTACGCGGCTGTGCTGGCTGGGCGCGACCCGCGTCCCGTCGCAGCGATCACCGCTCTCAAGGAGCGGTTGGCGGCAGCGGACTCGGAGAGCAGCTAGCGCGCCGCCTGGGCGTCACGGTAACGTCTTTCTCGCGTGCGTTTAGCATTGCGGCGCGCGCGGCTCGACGCCGCCCCGTTGCATCGACGCCCGACTCGAGGAAGACGCCGAAAGAGGTTCGATCGAGACGATGAGCACCAGCACTGCCGTACTGACCGACCGTGACTTCAAGGTCGCCGACCTGTCGCTGTACGAACTCGGCCGCCACGAGATTCGGCTCGCCGAGCACGAGATGCCGGGTCTGATGGCGGTGCGCCGCGAGTACGCCGATCGCAAGCCGCTGGCCGGCGCGCGCATCACCGGGTCGCTGCACATGACCGTGCAGACGGCGGTGCTGATCGAGACGCTGGTCGCCCTCGGCGCCGAGGTGCGGTGGGCGTCGTGCAACATCTTCTCGACCCAGGACCACGCGGCGGCGGCGGTGGTCGTCGGTCCCGACGGCACTCCCGACGAGCCGCGCGGCGTCCCCGTGTTCGCCTGGAAGGGCGAGACGCTCGACGAGTACTGGTGGTGCATCGACCAGACGTTCCGCTGGCCCGACGGCAAGGGGCCGAACATGCTGCTCGACGACGGCGGCGACGCCACGCTGATGGTCCACAAGGGCGTCGAGTTCGAGCGCGCCGGGGCGGTGCCCGATCCTGACGGCGCCGACTCCGAGGACTTCGCTGCGTTGCTGCGCGTTCTGCGCGCCTCGCTCGCCGAGGACTCGAGCCGCTGGCAGCGGATCGCGGCCGAGATCAAGGGCGTCACCGAAGAGACCACCACCGGTGTCCACCGCCTCTACCAGCTCGCCGAGTCCGGTGAGCTTCTCTTCCCGGCGATCAACGTCAACGACTCGGTGACGAAGTCGAAGTTCGACAACATCTACGGCTGCCGGCACTCGCTGATCGATGGACTGAACCGGGCGACCGACGTCCTGATCGGCGGCAAGACCGCTGTCGTCTGCGGCTACGGCGACGTCGGCAAGGGGTGCGCCCAGTCGCTGCGCGGCCAGGGCGCACGCGTCATCGTCACCGAAATCGACCCGATCTGCGCGCTGCAGGCGGCGATGGACGGCTACCAGGTGACGACGCTCGAAGACGTCGTGGAGCACGCCGACATCTTCATCACCGCCACCGGCTGCCGCGACGTCATCCGTGTCGAGCACATGCAGCGGATGAAAGACAAGGCGATCGTCGGCAACATCGGCCACTTCGATCACGAGATCGACATGGCCGGGCTCGCCGCCGTTCCCGGCATCAAGCGCATCAACATCAAGCCGCAGGTCGATGAATGGGTCTTCCCCGACGGCCACTCGATCATCGTGCTGTCCGAAGGGCGGCTGCTCAACCTCGGCAACGCCACCGGGCATCCGAGCTTCGTGATGTCGAACTCCTTCACCAACCAGGTGATCGCGCAGGTCGAGCTGTACAGCAACACCGACCGCTACGAGCGCAAGGTCTACCGCCTGCCGAAGCAGCTCGACGAGAAGGTGGCGCGCCTGCATCTCGACGCGCTCGGTGTGAAGCTCACCAAGCTGACGCCCGAGCAGGCCGCGTACCTCGGCGTCCCGGTCGAGGGGCCGTACAAGCCCGAGCACTACCGCTACTGAGCGACCTGCGCAGCTCGGCAACCGGCGGCGGGCCGTTTTGCGCTAGGTTCGGCGGCCGATGAAAGCGATGGTTCTTGCCGCCGGTCTCGGCACGCGGCTGAAGCCGCTCACGTTCTTCGCGCCGAAACCGATGGTGCCGGTCCTCGACCGACCGGTGATGGCGCACATCGTGCGTCTGCTGGAGGCGCAGGGGTTCACCGAACTAGTCGCCAACTTGCACTGGCACGCCGACGCCATCCGCTCCTACTTCGGCGACCGGCTCGAGTGGAGCTACGAGCCCGAGCTGCTCGGCACCGCCGGAGGGGTGCGCAAGGTGCGCGACTTCTTCGGCGACGATCCCGTGGTGGTGATCTCGGGCGACGCCCTCACCGACCTCGACCTGCGCGCGCTCGTCCAGCGCCACCGCGAAACCGGGGGTATCGCCACGCTCACCGTGAAGCGGGTACCCGATCCCAGCCAGTACGGCGTCGTCGTCTGCGACCGCGACGGGCGGATAACTGGCTTTCAGGAGAAACCCGACCCCGCCGAGGCGCTCACCGACCTGGCGAGCTGCGGGATCTACTGCTTCAGTCCCGAGATCTTCGACTACTTCCCCGAGCGGGAGTTCGTCGATTGGGCGCAGGACGTCTTCCCGGTGCTGCTCGACAACGACGTGCCGTTCTACGTGCACGAGATCGACGCCTACTGGAACGACATCGGGTCGCTGGCCGAGCTGCGCCAGGGGACCTGGGACGCGCTCGCCGGTCGGGTGCAGGTCGAGCGGCGCGGTCGCGAGATCGCCCCCGGCGTGATCGCCTGCGACGAGCAGCTGGCGCTCGACGGGGTCGAAGTCGTCTCCGGCCCTGTGTGGATCGGTTCGGGATGCGAGATCGGCGACGGCGTGCGTCTGATCGGTCCGGTGGTGCTCGGCGACGGGACGAGCGTCGGCTCGGGTTCCGCGCTGCGCTCGACGATCGCCCTGCCGGGGTCGCGCATCGCTCCGTCGTCGATCCTGATCGACGCGATCGTCGCCGGCGACGATTTCGTCGACAAGCTGCCACCGCTGAGCGCGCTCGCGGGGAGTGCCACGCAAGCCGCCTGAGTGCAGCAGCTAAGCGAGCGGGCGACCGGCCGCTTCGAGCCGCTCGCGCGTCCGTTGTTCGCGCTCGATGCGTGCTAGCGCACGCAGGAACAGAACGACGAGCGCGATCACGAAGGCGACCGACTGCTCGAGCATCATGATCGCCCCGCCGACGTTCTGGTCCTCGAGCGCCGAAAGCGACCAGATCCGTGGGACCGTCTCGTAGTAGCTGTAGAAGACGGTGTCGGACCAGATGAGCGCCACGCCGAGCAGCCCCAGACCGACCTTCGCGACGGCCAGATACGGAACCACCCACAG
>BEIR01000187.1 GCA_002898855.1 bacterium HR41 | reverse complement strand
CAAGTCGCAGAAGCTGCATATCGTCGGCTCGGCTGAGGCCGACCCGTCGCAGAACAAGATCTCCAACGAGTCGCCTGTCGGCAAGGCGCTGATCGGACACAAGCGCGGCGACGTCGTGCAGGTACAGGTGCCGCGCGCGCCGGCGCGGGAGCTGAAGATCACGAAGATCGAGGTCTGACGGCGCCGGCGCCGCAGGAACCGTACCCTCCCGGCGTGACCGACGCCGACGACCGTCAGCGAGCTGCCGAGCGACGCAGCCAGGCCGAGCTCGACCGTCGCGCCAAGCTCGAGCGCCTCCGGGCGGCGGGGATCGACCCCTTCCCGCACTCCTACCCGACCCCGACGCCCGCCGCCGAGATTGCTGAGCGCCACACCGAGCTCGCGCCCGGTGGCGAAGACGAGAGCGCTATCTATCGCGTCGCCGGGCGCCTCGCCGCGCGCCGCGGCCACGGCGGCGCTGCCTTCCTCGACATCGTCGACCGCAGCGGCAAGATCCAGGTCTTGGCGCGGCGCGACCGCCTCGGCGAGGACTCGTTTGAAACGCTCGTGGGGCTCGATCTCGGCGATCTCGTGGGGGTCGAAGGGCACGTGGTCCGGACGCGCCGGGGCGAGCTCAGCATCGCCGCGCACGACTGGTGCCTGCTCGCGAAGTCGCTGCGGCCTCCGCCCGAGAAGTACCACGGCCTCGAGGATGTCGAGCTGCGCTACCGCCACCGCGAGCTCGACCTGATCGCCAACGCCGAAACGCGCGAACTCTTCATCACCCGTTCGCGGATCGTGCGCGCCGTCCGCCGCTGGCTCGACGAGCGCGGCTTCATCGAGGTCGAGACCCCCGTTTTGCAGCCGATCTACGGCGGGGCTCACGCGCGCCCGTTCGTCACCCACTACAACGCTCTCGACCGCGACTTCTACCTGCGCATCGCCACCGAGCTGTACCTGAAGCGCCTGGTCGTCGGCGGTCTCGAGCGCGTGTACGAGCTCGGCAAGGACTTCCGCAACGAGGGGCTCTCACACAAGCACAACCCCGAGTTCACGATGCTTGAGTGGTACGAGGCGTACGCGGACTACCGCGACATCGCCGCCGAGCTCGAGGAGCTGGTGCGCTACGTGGCAGCCGAGATCGGCTACGCGGGCCCGCTGCGCTTCGACCAGCCTTGGCGACGCATGACGCTGCGCGAGGCGATCGCCGAACGCACCGGTCTCGACGTCCTCGAGCTGCGCGACCGCGACGCGCTGCTAGCAGCGGCACGTGCTCGCGGGATCGAGCTCGAGCCCGCGCCGACGTGGGCGCAGCTCGTGGACGACCTGCTCTCTAAACACGTCGAGCCCCACCTCGAGCAGCCGACGTTCATCTTCGACTACCCGAAGGAGCTGTCGCCGTTCGCCAAAGACCACCGCTCGCAGCCGGGACTCGTGGAACGGTTCGAGTGCTTCGCGGGGGGTATCGAGTTCGCTAACGCCTTCACCGAGCTCAACGACCCCGACGAGCAGCGCCGCCGTTTCGAGGCGCAAGCACGCGAGCGGGCGGCCGGTGACGACGAGGCGCAGCCGTGGGACGAGGACTTCTTGCGCGCGCTCGAGCACGGGATGCCGCCGACCGGAGGCATCGGCGTCGGTATCGATCGGCTAGTGATGCTGCTGACGGGGCGCCGCGCGATCCGCGAGATGGTTCTGTTCCCGGCGATGCGTCCGCGCGGTTGAGGACCGTCAGGTACCCGTTCGGAGCCCGACCGGCCCGTTGGTAGACTGGCCCCAGGCGTCGGATCTGGAACCCGGACCGCTCACCACGGAGGCGGTATCTGCCGATATCCGGTGTGAGGGTCTGGGTACTAGCCGACCCATGAAAGCGAGACAAGGGAAGAGGCGTAGCTCCCGTGTTTGAGCGCTTCACCGAAAGGGCACGGCAGGTCGTGGTCCTCGCCCAGGAGGAGGCGCGGATCCTGAAGCACAACTACATCGGCACCGAGCACATCCTGCTCGGGCTGCTGCGGGAGGAGGAAGGACTCGCGGCCCGCGTGCTCGAGTCGCTCGACATCACCGTCGAGCGCGTGCGTGCGCAGGTGGTGCGGATCGTCGGCTCGGGCGAAGAGGTCCAGTCCGGCCAGATTCCGTTCACCCCGCGCGCCAAGAAAGTGCTCGAACTGGCGCTGCGCGAAGCGCTGTCGCTCGGCCACAACTACATCGGCACCGAGCACATCCTGCTCGGCCTCGTGCGCGAGAACGAGGGTGTCGCGGCGCGGATTCTGCTCGATTTCGACGCCGACGCCGAAAAGATCCGCAACGAGGTGATCCGCATGCTGTCGGGTCCGGGCGGACGCCAGGCGCGCGGGCAGAGTGCCCAGTCGACCGAAGCCAAGAAGAGCTCGAAGCTGCTCGACCAGTTCGGCCGCAACCTCACCAAGATGGCGGCCGAGGGCAAGCTCGACCCCGTCGTCGGGCGCGAGCGCGAGATCGAGCGGATCATGCAGATACTCTCCCGCCGCACCAAGAACAACCCGGTGCTGGTGGGCGAGCCGGGCGTCGGCAAGACCGCCGTCGTCGAAGGTCTGGCCCAGCGCATCGTCTCTGGCCAGGTGCCCGAGATCCTGCGCAACAAGCAGATCTACACGCTCGACCTGGCAGCGCTCGTGGCCGGCTCGAAGTACCGCGGCGAGTTCGAGGAGCGCCTCAAGAAGGTGATGAAGGAGATCACCCAGCGGGGCGACATCATCCTCTTCATCGACGAGCTCCACAACCTCGTCGGCGCCGGTGCCGCCGAGGGTGCGATCGACGCCGCGTCGATCCTGAAGCCGGCGCTCGCCCGTGGCGAGCTGCAGACGATCGGAGCGACGACGCTCGACGAGTACCGCAAGTACCTCGAGCGCGACTCGGCGCTGGAGCGCCGCTTCCAGCAGATCCGCGTCGAGCAGCCCTCCGTCGACGAGACGGTTCAGATCCTCAAGGGCTTGCGTGACCGCTACGAGCAGCACCACCGCGTGAAGATCACCGACGAGGCGCTGCAAGCAGCCGCCGAGCTCGCCGACCGCTACATCTCCGACCGCTTCCTGCCCGACAAGGCGATCGACCTGATCGACGAGGCGGCTTCGCGCGCCCGCATCAAGGCGATGACCTCGCCGCCCGTCTACCGCGAGCTCGAGGAGGAGATCGAGAAGACGCGGCGCGAGAAGGAAGCGGCGATCGAGGCGCAGGAGTTCGAGAAAGCCGCCAACCTGCGCGACAAGGAGCGCCAGCTCACCCAGAAGAAGCGCGAGCTGGAAGAGAAGTGGCGCTCGGGCGAAGAAGGCGAGCGGCCTGAGATCGGCGAGGAAGAGATCGCCGACATCGTCTCGATGTGGACGGGCATCCCGGTCTTCAAGCTCACCGAGGCCGAGGCGCAGAAGCTGATGCGCATGGAGGACGAGCTCCACAAGCGCGTGATCGGCCAGCACGCCGCGATCGAGGCGGTGTCGAAGGCGATCCGCCGCTCGCGCGCCGGTCTCAAGGACCCGAAGCGGCCGACCGGTTCGTTCATCTTCCTCGGTCCGTCCGGTGTGGGCAAGACCGAGCTGGCGCGCACGCTCGCCGAGTTCCTCTTCGGCGACGAGGACGCGATGGTGCGCATCGACATGTCCGAGTACATGGAGAAGCACGCTGTCTCGCGCCTCGTGGGCTCGCCGCCGGGTTACGTCGGCTACGACGAGGGCGGCCAGC
>BEIR01000186.1 GCA_002898855.1 bacterium HR41 | reverse complement strand
AGAGCGACGATGTCACGCGTCGTCAGAACGCGCGTGTCGAGCGGCTCGTCGAGGTGCAGACGCGCGTTCAACTTGTAACGACCGACGCGCGTCAGGTCGTAGCGCTTGGGGTCGAAAAACAGACCGTGAAGCAGGTTGCGTGCCGCTTCCAGCGAGGGCGGCTCGCCCGGCCGCTGCTTGCGGAAGAGCTCGATGAGGGCGCCGTCCTCGGTCTTCGTCACGTCGGTGTCGGCCTCGAGCGTGAGGCGGATGTAGAGCGAGTTGTCGAACAGGCGCAGGATGTCTTCGTCCGAGCCCGTCCAGCCGGGGAAGTCCTCGCGCAGGTAGCGGCCCATCGCCCGCAGGAGGACGGTGATCGGAAGCTTGCGCTTGCGGTCGATACGGGCGTAGACCCGGCCCTTCTTGTCGATCTCGACCTCGAGCCAGGAACCGCGCTGCGGCATCAGGTTCGCGACGAAGACCTGCTTCTCGCGGTCCTTGGGCTCCATCACGTAGGCGCCCGGCGAGCGCACGAGCTGCGTGACGATGACACGCTCGGTGCCGTTGATGATGAAGGTGCCCCAGTCGGTCATCCACGGGAAATCACCCATGAACACCGACTGCTGGCGGATCTCACCGGTCTCGCGGTTCTGGAAGGCGACCTGCACGTTGAGCGGACGCGAATAGGTGAGGTCGCGCTCGCGACACTCGGCGATCGAGGCGTTGGGCGGCCCGAAGTCGAACTCTTCGAAGACGATCGCGAGGTTGCCCGTGTAGTCCTCGATCGGCGAGATCTCGTCGATCACCTCGCGCAAACCACCGTTGGCGGGATCGACGAGCCACTCGAACGAGCGGCGCTGGATGTCGATTAGGTTGGGGAGCTCGAGGGTGTGGTCGAGGCGGGAGAAGCTGCGACGTACGCGAGTGGCGTTTGCGGCTGGCAAAGCGACGTATCCCTCCGAGGTCTGTTAGAGGCCGACTGCGACTTGCGGACGACAGAAGCGCGGGCGCACAGCGCGACCGGCGAGATTATCACGTTGGCGGCTCCGACTGCAAGGGGGAACCGCACCGGGCGATCGACCCGGTGGCCATCACGGACCCCGTCCGCGGCGTTACGTCGATCACGCCTTGTCGGAACGGCTACGGCTATAGGCCGTGCCAAAGAGTAGCGCGCCGACGGGCGTGCGGGCGCGATCGCGCCCGCACGCCGGAAGACACCGCCGACGAGGCGCGCCGGCTTACTTGAGCTCGACGGTGGCGCCGGCCTCCTCGAGCTCCTTCTTGAGCTTCTCGGCCTCCTCGCGGTCCACGCCCTCTTTGACCGGCTTCGGCGCCTCGTCGACCAGCGCCTTGGCCTCCTTCAGTCCGAGCCCCGTGGCCGCGCGCACGACCTTGATCACCTGGATCTTCTTGTCGCCGGCGTTGGCCAGGATCACGTCGACCGTCGACGGCTCCTCCTCAGCGGCAGCGCCGTCGCCACCACCAGCACCGGCCGCGGCCACCGGTGCCGCGGCTGCGACCGCCGTCGCCGACACGCCGAACTCCTCCTCGAGCGCCTTGATCCGCTCGGCAAGCTCCAGAACGGAAATGCTCTTGAGCTCCTCGATCCACTCCTCGGTAGTCAGCTTTTTGGCCATCGTCTCTCTGTCCTCCTGTCTGCGGTAGTTCGAAACCCTCGAGCTTTCGCTCGCTCAGCTCACCCGCTTTGCTGCTCTCCACCGACAAGGCCGCGCTCGCGGATCTGCTCGAGCTGGACGGCGAGCCCGCCGACGAGCTGGCCGAGGCTGCGCGCCACGCCCGTCAGCGGCATCGCCACAAGCCCGACAAGTTGTCCGATCAACTGGTCGCGTGCGGGTAGCGCCGCCAGCCGCTTGATCTCGTCGGCATCGACGGCGGTCTCGCCGAGCAAGCCGCCCTTCGGCTCGAGCAGCTCGTGCTCACGGCGGAACGCCGCGATCGCCTTGGCGGCGAGCACCGGGTCGCCGTCGGGGCCGACGAACGTCAGCGCCGTCGGACCTTCGAGAACCGACTTGAGTTCCTCGCGCCCGGCACGGTCGGACGCCAAGCGGGCGAGCGTGTTCTTGGTCACGCGGAAGCGTGCACCCGCCTCGGCGAGCTTGGTGCGCAGCTCCTGGGCCTGCGCGACCGTGATACCGCGGTAGTCGACGGCGAACACCGCCTGGCTTTCGGCCAGCTGCTCGGCTACCTCGGCGACGATCTTTTCCTTGTCCTCTCGCGTGAGCCCCATCTCGATACCTCCCCGTTGAAGCGTCGCGGCCCGCCACTGGCGGGCCGTCGCGGATCGGGGCGCACTGGAGTGTCACGCCCGGCTTCGCTCGGACCCGCCTGCCCCGGACTTCCTCTCGCTGCACGCGAAACGCCGGGGGTCTTCGGCGAGCGGCCGCAAGATCGCGGCCTGCGCTGGCGACAGTGCTACGCCGCTTGCGCCACCTCCTCGACGATGTCGCGCGTGCGCGCGGGGTCGACCTTGATGCCGGGACCCATCGTCGGCGCGATCGTGATCGAGCGGATATAGCGCCCCTTGGCGGCGGCCGGCTTGGCGCGGACGATCTCCTCGATGACCGCAGCGTAGTTCTCGAGCAGCGCGCGCTCGTCGAAACTGAGCTTGCCGATCGGCACGTGGACGATCCCCGAGCGGTCGGTGCGGTACTCGATCTTGCCGGCCTTGGCGTCGGCGACCGCCTTGCCCACCTCCGTGGTCACCGTTCCGACGCGCGGGTTGGGCATCTTGCCCTGCGGGCCGAGGATGCGACCGAGCCGCCCCACCAGAGGCATCATGTCGGGCGTGGCAATCGCCACATCAAAGTCGGTGAAACCGCCCTGCACACGCTCGACGAGATCCTCAGCACCGACGATGTCGGCGCCTGCCTGTTCGGCCTCCTTGGCGGCGTCGCCTTTGGCGAAAACCGCGACCGACACCTCGCGACCGAGCCCGTGCGGCAAGGCGACGGTGCCGCGCAGTTGCTGATCGGCATGACGGACGTTGAGGCCGGTGCGCACAGCTACCTCGACGGTTTCGTCGAAACGCGCCGGCTCGAAGCGCTTGAGCAACGACACCGCTTCGGCCGGCTGGTAGAGCCGTTCGCGGTCGACCAATTCGAGATTGCGGCGGTAGCGCTTGCCGTGCTTGGGCATCGCTAGTCGACCACCTCCACTCCCATCGACCGCGCCGTGCCGGCGATGATCTTCTCGGCCTGATCGAGATCGTTGGCGTTCAAATCGGGAAGCTTCTGCTCGGCGATCTTGCGCAGCTGCTCGCGGGTGATGCGACCGACCTTGTTGCGGTTCGGTTCGCCCGACCCCTTGTCGATTCCCACGGCCTGCTTGATCAACACGGCCGCGGGCGGCGTCTTGGTGATGAAGGTGAAGGAGCGATCCTCGTAGACGGTGATCTCGACTGGGATGATCGTCCCCGCCTGCTGCTGCGTCTGGGCGTTGAACGCTTTGCAGAACTCCATGATGTTCACGCCGTGCTGACCGAGCGCCGGGCCGACAGGCGGCGCCGGGTTCGCTTGGCCGGCGGGAACTTGGAGCTTGATCGTTGTCAGGACCTTCTTGGCCACGGGCGCGGAAACGTTAAACGGTCGACGCGTGCGGTGGTCAGCTGCCTCAGCTGATCTTCTTGACCTGGTCGAACCCGACCTCGGCCGGCGTCTCGCGGCCGAAGATCGAGACGAGCACCTTGAGCTTGCCGGCGTCGGG
>BEIR01000185.1 GCA_002898855.1 bacterium HR41 | reverse complement strand
AACGCGTAGCGCTCGCGGTTGCGCTCGAACTCGCGCTCGGCATTGAAGCGGAAGGCGTCGCGGCGGCCGAAAACGTCGACCTGGATCGAGTGGTCGATCACGAGATCGACCGGCACCTGGGGGTTGATCCGCTCTGCGTCACCGCCGAGACGGTCCATCGCGTCACGCATCGACGCCAGATCGACGATCGCCGGCACCCCCGTGAAGTCCTGCATCAGCACCCGTGCGGGCGTGAAGCGGATCTCCTTCGTCGGCTCGGCCTTGGCGTCCCAGCGCGCGACGGCCTCGATGTCTTCGGCTGTTACAACCGCCCCGTCCTCGTGGCGCAGGAGGTTCTCGAGGAGGATTTTCAGCGAGTAGGGCAGCCGCGCGACGTCGTAACGCGCTTGGAGCGCCTCGAGCCTGAAGATCTCGAGCTCCCGCCCGCCGACGCGCAGCGTGGCGCGGGCACCGAAGCTGTCGGGGTGCTGCATGGTTGGAACACTACTTCCGTTTCGCTCGAGCCTTTACCCTCGCCGCGGTGTCGAGCACCCCGCTCAGCGAATACGTCTGCGCCGCCCATGTCCACTCGACGCACTCCGATGGCACCGGCACCGTCGCCGAGATCGCCGAACAGGCAGCCGAGGCCGGCGTTGACATCGTTCTTTTGACCGACCACGACACGCTGGCGGCGCGCCGTGCAGGCGAGGAGCGCTGGTGGGGAGACGTGTTGGTGGTGGTCGGTTGCGAGATCTCGCCGCGAGGCGGCAACCACTATCTGGCGTTCGGGATCGAGCGTGAGTTCGATCCCCGCGGCATGACAGCCACGGAGATCTGCGCCGAGGTACGCCGCCAGGGCGGCTTCGGCTTCGCAGCGCACCCGGCGTCGCGCGGCGTGCGGGCGCTCGGACCGATCGCCCGGCCGATGCCGTTCCAAGCGCTCGCAGCGGACACCGCCGACGGCGTTGAAGTGTGGAGTTTCGTAACCGACACGGTCGAGCGGCTGCCCGGAGCGCGCACGATCCCACGTTTTCTGGCGGACCCGGCGCGTTGGCTGGTGGGCCCGCGACCCGAGGTGGTGCGCCGCTGGGACGAGGTCGGGCGGGTGCGTCGTTTCCCGGCGATCGGCGGCATCGACGCCCACCAGGCGGGCGTGAGAGTGGGCGGTCGTGTAGTGCTCAAGCTGATGGCCTATCGCCGCAGCTTCCGCTACCTGCGCACCCACCTCCTCACCGACGGCGCGCTGACCGGCGATCCGGGCGAGGACCGCGCCACAGTGCTCGAGGCGCTCCGCGCCGGCCGGAGCTTCGTAGCGCTCGATGTGTTCGCGCCCGCCAACGGCTTTCGCTTCTGGGCCGAGCGCGAACGCCGGGGCGAAGGCGAGCCGCCCGCCGAGGGAGCCAGCGAGGGAGCCGACGAGCGGTCGGGCAGGCGTCGCGGCGCGGGCAGCGAGCGCGCCGAAATGGGCAGCGAGGTCGCCGGCCGCGGCTGGAGACTGTGCGTCGAGAGCCCGCGCGAGGCCACGCTGCGACTGCTGTGCGACGGCGCCGTGCGCCACGAGCAGCACGGCCGCAGCCTCTTGGCCAGCGCCGACGCTCCTGGCGTGTGGCGTGTGGAAGCGCGCCTCGCCGTCGACGGGCGCGAGCGCACATGGGTGCTGACGAACCCCATCTACCTGCGGGGCTAGGGGCGCGATGCGGGCGCTGATTTTCGATCTCGACGGCACGCTCGTGGACACCGTCTACGCGCACGTGGTGGCGTGGCAGACGGCGCTCGAGGAGGCCGGCATCCCGATCGACGGTTGGCGCATCCATCGCCGCATCGGCATGAGCGGCGGGCTGTTCACGCGCGCGGTGGCGCGCGAGGCGGGACGGCCGCTCACCGCCGCCGAAGCCGAGCAGGTGCGAGCGCGCCACGCAGAGCTGTTTCGCGCGCTCGCTCCCCGCCCCCGGCCGCTGCCCGGTGCGCGCGAGCTGGTGGCGGCCTTGCGTAACGCCGGCGTTCCCTTCGCGATCGCCACCTCGGGCGGCCGCCCCGGCATCGAACCGTCGCTGCGCGCGCTCGGGATCGGCACCGACACGGTCGTCGTAGCCCGCGGCGACGTGTCGCGCGCGAAACCGGAGCCCGACCTCTTCCTCGCCGCCGCGGCAAGGCTGGGTGCGTCGGCGGGCGACTGCTACGCGGTCGGTGACGCGGTCTGGGACGTTCTCGCCGCACGGCGGGCCGGGATGCTCGGCGTGGGGTTGCTTTCGGGCGGCTACGGCGAGGACGAGCTGTTGCGCTCGGGCGCCTTCCGTGTGTACCGCGACCCCGCCGAGCTTCTCGCCTCGCTCGACGAACTCGGCATCGAGGTCCACGAGCGGCGGTAAACTGCTGCCACGATCGCTCGACGCGGCGTCAAACGCACTGGCGTCCGCGTCGCGCCGGCGCCGCACAAGCGACGAAGAGGAGGAAGGTTGCAGAGCAAGGCCGCTCTCGCTGCCGGCTACGGCAGCCGCGACGGTTCCGAGGCCGCTTTCGACTACGACTGGGTCGTGATCGGCTCGGGCTTCGGCGGCAGCGTCAGCGCTCTGCGCCTAGCCGAAAAGGGCTACCGGGTCTGCGTGCTCGAGGCGGGACGCCGCTTCCGCGACCACGACCTCCCCCGCTCGACCTGGGACGTGCGTCGCTACTGGTGGTTCCCGAAACTCGGCTGTCGCGGGATCTTTCGTCTCTCGCTGTTCAAGGATGTGACGGTGGTAAGCGGCGCGGGAGTCGGCGGCGGTTCGCTCGGGTACGCCAACACCCTCTACGTGCCGCCGCGGCGGTTCTTCGAAGACTCCCAGTGGCGCGATCTCGCCGACTGGGAGCGTGTGCTCGCACCCCACTACGCCGAGGCGCAACGGATGCTCGGCGTCACCGAGTGGACCGGCGACGACCGCGCCGACCAGCTGCTGCGCGAGTTCGCGCGCGAGATCGGCTGCGAAGACACCTACCGCAAGACGCCGGTGGGCGTGTTTCTCGGACCTGCCGGGGTCACCGTTCCCGACCCCTACTTCGGCGGGTCGGGACCCGCCCGCACGGGCTGCACGCGCTGCGGGCGGTGCATGGTCGGCTGTCCGGTCGGCGCCAAGAACACCTTGGTCAAGAACTACCTGTGGTTCGCCGAGCGACTCGGCGTCGACGTGCGGCCGGAGCGCACCGTCGTCGACATCAGGCCGCTCGGTAGCGGCGACGGCTCCGACGGCTTCGAGATCGAAAGCGTCCGCTCGGGTGCGTGGCTGCGCAAACAGAGGACGGTCCTGCGCGCCCGCGGCGTGGTGGTCGCGGCGGGCACGCTCGGCACCAACCTGTTGCTGCAACGCTGCCGCCTGAACGGTTCGCTACCGGCGCTGTCGCCGCGGCTCGGCGAGCTCGTGCGCACCAACAGCGAAGCGATCCTCGCCGTTACGGTGCCGGAGAAAGATCCCGAGCTCGTGCGGCGGGTAGCGATCACCTCGAGCATCTACCCCGATCCCGACACCCACATCGAGACCGTCACCTACGGCTCGCGCGGCGGTGCGATGCGCTTCCTCTTCACGCTGCTCGTCGGCGGCGGCGGTCGCATCGTGCGGCCGCTGAAACTGGTCGCCGCGATCGCGCGGCGCCCCACCGCCTGGCTCAAGCTGTGGTTGAAACCGGGGTGGTCGGAGCGCACGATCATTCTGCTCGTGATGCAAACGCTCGACAACGCGATCGCGCTGAGGGCGCGGCGCCGGCCGGG
>BEIR01000184.1 GCA_002898855.1 bacterium HR41 | reverse complement strand
CGGCGTGGGCGCGCCGGTCGCGGGCCGCCCGGCGGTTCCGGCCCTTCGTCTCCGCCCTCTTGGCGGTCACCGGGAGCCGTGTCCCGCCCGGACCGCGCTGCGGGCCGGCCGCGCGGCGCGGGCCGCTCCGGTGCGCGGTCGCGCGGTGGCAGCGCCTCGTCGCCGGCGCTGGCGCTCGCCACGGCCACCGGCTCGCCGGCAGCCTTCGCCTCGTACATCGCCTGGTCGGCAGCGGCCAACAGCGCATCGGCCTGCGTTCCGTGCTCCGGGCAGGAGGCGACTCCGATCGACGCCGAAAGCAACCCCGGTTCCGGGTCGGTCACCTCGCGCGCGATTGCAGCGGTCAGTCGCTCGGCCAGAACCGCTCCAGCAGACGAAACCTGGTTGGGCGCGAGCACGCAGAACTCGTCGCCGCCGATGCGTGCGGCGGTGTCGACGACACGCACCGACCGGCGCAGCGCCAGCGCCACCTGCGCGAGCGCCCGGTCGCCGACCTGGTGCCCGTAGCTGTCGTTGACCTGCTTGAGGCCGTTGATGTCCAAGACCAGGACCGCGAACGGCTGCTCGTAGCGGTGGTAGAGGTCGACGAGGTACTGCAGCTGGCGGCGCATGTAACGAACGTTCCAGAGCCCGGTGAGGGGATCGGTGAGCGCCTGCCGCTCGAGCTCGCGGGCGTGATGCTGGAGATAGGTGTCGACGACCGCCGTCTGCAGCTGCGCGCAGGCATCGGCCAGCGCGGCGACGGCTGCCGGCAACAGCTCGGGAACCTCGCTCGAGCTCGCCGCCAGAGCCTCGATCAGAACACCTTGAAGAGCCGTGCAGTCGGCCATCAGCGCAGCGACCGGGTCGCTTGCTTGGGCACGCAGCTCGACCAGAAAGCCGGCGTGCAGGCGCAAGTCGGTCGCCAGATCGGGGGGCACCGTCTCTTGAGTCGCCACTTCGAGGACATCACCGATCAGGCGCGGCAGCTCGCGCGAGACCCGCTCGATCGGCAAGGCGTGGATCTCGTCGAGCGAGGTGCGCTCGATAAGTCGCAACAGGTACTTCTTGGCGAGCTCGTCACGGTGCGCGCGCACCCGTGCGAGGCTCGCGATCACGACGGCACGCGGCGGCGAGGGGGCGGTGTCGGTGAAGCGTTCCATCGTCAGTGGCGATCCCCTCGAGTACGACGGCGGGCGAAGCTCTTGCGATCATTGTCCACATGGCGGGGGAAATCGCCAATCGCGAGCGCCCGCCGGTGCGTGTCACCCTGCGCCGCGAGCGGGAGCGGCCGCTGAGGGCGGGTGAGCCCGTCAGCACCGAGCAGCGTGCCGAGATCGAGCTGCCCGAATCCGCGCTCGAACGGCTGTGGAACGCCGAAGCACTGGAACGGCTGGCGCGCTCCTACTGGGCCTTCCTGGAGCGGATATCGCTGCGCCTACTGCGCGTTCGCTACTACCCCGACGGACGCGCCGTGACGCTACTCGGTCTCTTGCCGCTCCTGCGCTTCCACGCCCCCGAGTACGAGTTCGGCCACGACTTCGGCGCGATCACCTGGCGGATCCGCGACGGGCTCCTGGTATCGCGCAGCGGACGCGACCGCGGTTGGTTGCGCCTCTCGGTGCAACGTCTCCCCCGGGGCTGCGAGGCCGACAGCGCGCGACTCTTGATTGTCTCGCGCGTCGAGTCGTTCGTGCCGCGACTGGCGCTTGCGGGACGCCGCGGCCGCTGGCTGCGACGGATCGGTGTCGCACTGTACGCCGCGACCCAGTTGCGCATCCACCGCTGGGTTACGCACGCCTTCTTCCGCTCGCTGGCGCGGGGCGAGCTGCCGAGGTCGGTCGTCGGGCGCTTCGCCAGCGCCGCTGCGGCGAGCGTGCCCTAACCGAGCTCCTCGCCGAGCAGTTCGCGCAGCTTCGCGCGATCGTGACGGGCGCTGATGCGCCGCACCGTTCCCGAGCGCGAGCGCATGCTGATCGACTCCGTCGTCGCGCCCTCGGCACTAAAGTGGGCGCCTTCCAGCAGCTCGCCGTCGGTCACACCGGTAGCGGCGAAGAAGACGTTGTCGCCGGCGACGAGGCGGTCGGTGTCGAGCACCTCGTCGAGGTCGTAGCCGGCTTCGAGGGCGGCCCGGCGCTCCTCGTCGTTGCGCGGCCACAGCCGCCCAAGGATGCGGCCACCCAGGCACTTGATGGCGGCAGCGGCAAGCACCCCTTCGGGCGTTCCGCCGATCCCCCACAAGAGATCGACGCCAGCCTCGGGACTGACCGCCGCCAGCGCAGCCGACACGTCGCCGTGCGGGATCAAGCGGATGCGCGCACCGACGCTACGGATCTCCTTCATCGCCTGCTCGTGGCGCGGCCGGTCGAGCATGATCACCACGAGATCGGAAACCGGCACTCCGCGCCGCTTGGCCATCAGTTTGAGCGTCTCGCCGAGCGGCCGGTCGAGGTCGAGCAGGTCGGCGAAGTCGCGCCCCGCGGCCATCTTCTCCATGTACACGCACGGGCCGGGGTCGAACATCGTGCCGCGCTCGGAGACCGCGATCGTGGCGATCGCGTTGGGAAGGCCCTTGGCGCACAGTTCGGTGCCTTCGAGGGGATCGACAGCGACGTCGACCGGCGCGCCCGAACCGTCGCCGACACGCTCGCCGTTGTAGAGCATCGGCGCCTTGTCCTTTTCGCCCTCGCCGATCACGACGATGCCGTCCATCGCGACGGTGTCGAGCATCATCCGCATCGCGTCGACCGCGGCCTGGTCGGCAGCGTTCTTGTCGCCCCGACCGATCCAGCGAGCGGCGGCCAGCGCCGCGTACTCGGTGGTCCGTACGAGATCGAGCGCGAGGTTGCGGTCGGGCGTTCGGCGACCGGACTGCTCGCCGGTCGTGACGGTCGAAGCCTCTTGCTGCACCGAATCACCTCCCGTGGCTGCCAATAACCGAGTCGCAGCGTACCGCGCCGTTCGAACGCCGCGCGAGCAACCACCGGCTCCCCGTGGTCCGGCCCTTTAGGGTGAGCGCATGGCAGCGCGTTGGGGAATCTCGCTCGAACTTGCGGGGCTGCCGCTGCGGCGGCGAGCCGAGGTCTACAGAGCAGCCGAGGCCGCCGGTTTCACCGACGGCTGGCCGGGAGAGGTCTCCGGTCACGATGGCTTCACGCAGGTGGCCGTGGCCGCGATGGCGACCGAGCGCATGCGCGTCGGTACCGGCGTCGTGAGCGTCTTCACGCGCGGACCAGCGGTGCTCGCACAGCACGCCGCCGCCCTCCAGGAGCTGTCGGAGGGGCGCTTCTGGCTCGGCATCGGTTCCTCGTCCAACGTCATCGTTGAGCGGTGGAACGGGATCCCGTTTCGCCGGCCGCTCACCCGCGTGCGCGAGACCGTCGAGTTTCTGCGCGCCGCGCTGGCCGGCGAGCGCGCAGGGAGCGGCGGTTTCAAGCTCGACCAGGCGCCCCAACCGCCACCGCCGATCGCGATCGCCGCGCTGCGCGGCAAGATGCTGCGGCTCGCCGGCGCGCTTGGCGACGGCGCCTGGGTGAACTTTTTGCCGCTCGAGGCAGTGGGCAAGGTGCTGGGCGAGGTCGCCGCCGGCGCCGAGGAAGCGGGACGCGACCCCTCCACGGTCGAGATCTTCTGCCGCCTCTTTTGCCTGCAGGGCGACCGCGAGCGGGCGCTGCCGCTAGCTCGCTGGATGTTCACGAGCTACGCCACCGTACCGGTCTACGAGCAGTACTTCCGCTGGCTCGGCTACAGCG
>BEIR01000183.1 GCA_002898855.1 bacterium HR41 | reverse complement strand
CCACAACGCGCCGAGCGAGTCGCGCGGCACGTAGTGCGCTGCCATCGAGCGCAACATCACGATCCGCATGCCGCGGGCGCGAAAGCGGGAAGCGAGCTCGCCGTCTTCGTTGACGACCGCATCCTTGTCCCAGCCGCCCAGCGCGACGAGCGTGTCGCGCCGCCACAACCCGGTGAAACCGCTGTCGACCTCGACCTCTTCAGCGGCTTCGGGCGGGATGCGGTAGGCGACACCGCCCGTTCCCAGCCACGTCCGCAAAGCGAGGGCGATCCTGCGCGACCACTTGCCTTCGCCGCGCGGGAGCGCCGGTCCGCTGACCCAATCCACGTCGCCCCGCTCGAGGCGGCGCACACCTTCGGCGATGTAGTCCTCCGGGTAGAAAGTGTGGGCGTCCATCCTCGCCACGTAGCGCCCGCGAGCGGCGCGCAAGCCGACGTTGAGGGCGCGCGCAACCGTGCGGCCCGGGTTGTCGAGGAGACGCACGCGCTCGTCTCTAGCGGCCAGCCGCTCGACGATCTCGCGGCTGCGGTCGCTCGACCCCGAGTCGACAAAGAGGAACTCGATCGTGCCATCGAAACGCTGGCCGAGCATCCGTGGAGCGGTGCGGGGGAGATGGCGTTCCTCGTTGAGGAAGGGGATCAGGACGCTTACCTCGACCGGTTCACTCGGCATAGCTGTGGCGATCGGAAATTTCGGGAAAAAAGAGCTCCCGGCCGATGGCTCGCCCACGGCCGGGACACCGAGGGCGCGGCGAGAATAGCCCAGCTGGCCGCGGCCGCGGGGCGCTGCGGCGTGCTGTCCCGCGACCTGCGCGTGCGAGTATCCGCGCGTGCGCCTAGCGGTTTGGTTCGACGCGGTCGCCTGCGAGGTGAGCGCCTCCGGCCGGCGCGAGCTCGCCGTGGCCGGCACCTCGGTGCAGTTCGCACGCTTCGCGCTCGCTGTGGCCGAGCGCTTCGACGCTGCCGTCGTGCTGATGCGCGAGGCGCCCGAGCCCGACGAGCGCTTCGTGTCGGTCCCGCTCCCGCCGAGCGTCACCTTCGTAGGTCTGCCCCACTACCCGAGCCTGCGTCAACCGTGGCGCGTCGCGGCGGTGGTGCCGCACACGCTCCGGCGGGCGGTGCGCGCCTTGCGGGCAAGCGACGTCGCCTGGCTGTTCGGCCCGCACCCCCTTTTGCCGCTGCTTCTCGCCGGCGTACGCGGTGAGACGCAGGTGGTGCTCGGTACGCGCATGCCGGGCATGGACTACTGGCGGGCACGTGCCGAAGGGTTTTCGGGGCGCGCCGCCCTGCCCCTGCTCGCTCTCCTCGACCACGTCTACCGCGAGCGCTGGCGCGACCTGCCGATGACCGTGGTGGGGCCGGCGATCGCCAAGCTCTACCGCCGCCGGCCCGACAACACGCTCGTTCACTTCGTATCGCTCGTCGCCGACCGCGAGATCGAAGCCGCCGAGCGGCGTGCCGCCGTGACGGATCGGGGTGCACGGGCAGGCGGCGGCGAGCTGGTGCGGTTGCTGTGCGTGGGCCGTCTCGAGCCTGAGAAGGACCCGCTGCTCGCCCTCGACGTTTTCGCCGAGCTCGAGCGTCGCCGACCGGGCGCGTTCGAGTTGCTTTGGGCGGGGGACGGCCGCCTGCGCGATGCGGTAGCCACGGCTGCGCGCGAACGCGGGCTCGAAACGCGCGTAACCCTTCTCGGCGACGTCGAGCCGCACCGCCTCTACGAGCTCTACGGCGAAGTCGACCTAGTACTCCACACCGCGCGCGTCGAGGGTGTGCCGCAAGCGTTGCTGGAGGCGCTCGGCCACGGGCTGCCCGTCGTCGCTGGCGATGTCGGCGGCATCCGCGCAGCGTTCGGTGACACCGTCGACCTCGTCACCGAGCGCTACCCCGCCGCTTTCGCCGACACGGTGCTCGCTGCGCTCGCATCCGAGCAGCGCGATCCTGCCCGCCGGCGGCGCCGTTTCGCGTTCGCGCGCGAACACTCCCTGGAGCAGGAGAGTGCGCGCGTAGCCGCCTTCCTGCGTCGAGCGGTCGTTCGCTGACGGCCGCAGTCTGCAGAACCGAGAGCTGTCGGGTCGCTGGAGCGGAGCGTCGGGTGGTCTAGTGGGTCGCTTCGCCCTCGCGGTCGCCCGAGCTCAACATGCGCATGATGAAGTCGAGCACGACGAGCGTGACGACGACGTGCACGACCATCACCGCTGCGAGCACCCCGTAGCGCGGCTCGAGCCCAAGGAGCACGATCAGCAGGGTGATGAGGGCCGCCGCGACAGTGAAGTGAGGCAGGGGCCCGGCGTCGGCGATCGCTGCCCGCCGTGCGAACGTGTCCAGGAGACGTCCGACGGTATCGCGCACTGTTCGCTTCCTCTCGCGGTCGTACGGGTGGTCAAGCGGCCTGCTTGTAGTAAGCGGCGTTCTTTTCGATGTAGGAGGTCCACTCCTCGGGAACTTGGTCCTCGGGGAAGATCGCGTCGACGGGGCAAGCCTCCACGCAGGCGTCGCAGTCGATGCACTCGTCTGGGTCGATGTAGAGCTGGTCGACGCTCTCGAACGCCGCTTCCTCCGGGGTCGGATGGATGCAGTCGACCGGGCACACCTCGACGCACGAGGAGTCCTTGACTCCGATGCACGGTTCGGCGATTACGTAGGCCACGGGCCACCCCCTTTTCGCTCGCGAAGCTTTCCGGCTGCTATCGGACGCAGCAGCCGTTATTTTATACAAAGTTATGTGTGAAAACCCGGCAGGGGCAGATACCGCCCCCGCACCGGAGCGGCGACGCGGCTCGGGCGACCCTCGCCGCCATCGCGTTGGTGGCGGCGACGATAGCGGCTCGAGCGGTCGCACGCCGGCCTTACAGGGCACGGCGGCAAGGGTGCTGGCGGAGCTCGTCGCGAGCGGCACCGCGCTGTCCACCGGGGCGCTGGCGGCTCGGCTCGAAATGCACCCCAACGGGGTGCGCCAACACCTGCAGCGACTCGAGGCCCGCGGGCTGGTCGAGCGTGACCGCGAGCACCGCCCGCGCGGGCGCCCACGCGACGTGTGGCGGGCTTCGGCCGAAGCGGCCCACGCTCTGCCGGGAACAGCGGAGGAGTACCGCGAACTCGCACGCTGGTTGGCGTGCCTCGCCGAGCGCGGCCGCGACGAGCTCGAGGCGGTCGGCCGCGATCTTGGTCGTGAGCTGCTCGGTCGGCTCGGTGCTCGGGCGCGTGGCGGCGATGCAGCCGAAGCGCTGGCCCGCGCCTTCGCGGCGCTGGGTTTCGCACCACGGCGCGAGGGCAGCGCAGAACCGAGCTCCGTGCCGGCTGTGCGTCTGCGCCTCTGTCGTTGTCCTTACGCCGACGTGGCAGCCGCGCACCCCCGCGTCGTTTGCGGGCTGCACAGCGCTCTGACGGCCGGTCTCGCGGCCGCGGTCGCCGGCGATGGTGCGACCGCGCGCCTGCTACCCGACGATCCGCGCAAAGGTCGTTGCCTCGTCGAGGTGGCGGCGTCGAACTAGCGCAACAGTCGCTCGACGCTCGCGACCTTGTCATCGAGCGTCTGATCGGGCCGATCGCGTCGCTCGTCGAGCTTGAGCACGGTGTAGACGCGGGGATAGCCGAGTTCGAACGGCACGCGGTGGATCTCCGCGACCACCGCGAGGATGTCGTCTGTCTCGCCCTCCAGCTCGGTCCCCATCGCGTGCAGGCGAAAGCGCACCTTGGTTTGGCGGCGGAGGCGGCGGTGGATCTCGGCGACGAC
>BEIR01000182.1 GCA_002898855.1 bacterium HR41 | reverse complement strand
CTCCTTCGCCACCTACCAGGTGCGCTCGGCGGTGCGCGACATGGGGCTCGCGCTCGGCCTGCCACGCGCCGAGATCGAGCGGTTGGCGCGCTCTCTCGAACCTTGGCGAGAGGGCAACGAGATCGCTTCCGACGTTGCCGAGCTGGTGGGGGAGCGCGCTCGCGAACCACGCTGGCGGGCGCTCGTGGAGCTCGTCGCCGAGGCTCACGGCCTGCCCCGCCACGTGACCCAACACCCGGGCGGCATGATCGTCTCTACCCGTCCCTTGACCGACTTCTGCGCTCTGCAACCGGCGTCGATGCAAGGGCGCTGGATGCTCCAGTGGGACAAGGACTCTTGTGCCGACGCCGGTTTTCTGAAGATCGACCTGCTCGGGCTGGGGATGCTGTCGGCGGTCGAACGCTGCGTCGTCGAGATCGAGCGAGCGCGCGGCGAGCGCATCGACCTCTCGCGCATTCCCTACGACGATCCCGCCACCTGGCGCTCGATCCAACGTGCCGAGACCCTCGGCGTGTTCCAGATCGAAAGCCGCGCGCAGATGCAGATGCTCAAGCGCACACAACCCGAGTCGCTAGCCGACCTGACGGTGCAGGTGGCGCTCGTGCGTCCGGGGCCTATCCAAGGTGGCGCCGTCCATCCCTACCTCGAGCGTCGCGAGCGGCTGCGTAGCGATCGCTCCTACCGGCCTGTTTACGAGCACCCTGCACTCGAGCGCGCTCTCGCCGACACGCTGGGGGCGATCGTCTTTCAAGACCAGGTGCTCGAGGTGGCGCGTTTGCTGGCTGGCTTCACCTACGCCGAGGCCGAGGGGCTGCGGCGAGCGATGAGCCGGCGCCGCGTGCACGACGAGCTGGCGGTCTACCGCCGCCGCTTCGTCGCCGGTGCTTGTCAACGCGGTGCCGGTCGTCAGCTCGCCGAGCGGGTTTGGCAACAGATCGTCGGTTTCTCGGGCTACGGCTTCCCGAAAGCGCACGCGGCGGCCTTCGCGCTGCTCGCCTACCAGTCGGCATGGCTGCGCGAGCACTACGCACCGGAGTTTTTGTGTGCGCTGCTCAACGAGCAACCGATGGGGTTCTATCCACCGGACTCGCTCGTGCGCGAGGCACGCCGGCGGGGGGTGAGAGTCGAACCGCCATGCGTTGTTCGCAGCAGTCTCGAGTGTCACGTCGAGCGGATCGGCGCGAGCGAGGACCTTGCTGGCGAGAGTGGGGAGGTGCTCGCCGTGCGGATCGGTCTCGGCTACGTGGGCGGCGTGGCGCTCGCGGAGCTCGAACAAGTGGTGGCCGAACGCGACCGCAACGGCCCTTACCGCTCGCTTGCCGATCTTGCCGCGCGCACGGGCTGCTCGGCGCAGACGCTCGAACGCCTAGCCGCAGCCGGCGCGTGCGACGCTTTGTTCGGCGACTTGCCGGCGAACGAACGCCGGCGGCGGGCTATGTGGGAAGCGGGCGTGGTCGCTGGGCGAAAGAGCGGCAGGCGGCTTCCCTTGGAGTGGCCAGACGCGCCTTCGCTGCCGCCGCTCGACGAGTGGCAGCGAATGGTCGCCGACTATCGCACGCTGGGATTCTCGCTCGGCGAGCACCCCCTGGCACTGATCAGGCCGAGTCTGCCCAGCGACGTGCTTTCCAGTGCCGATCTCGACAGCGCTCCCGAGGGCGAGCGCGTGCGCTGCGCCGGACTCGTGATCGTGCGCCAGCGTCCGGTGACGGCGCGCGGGGTCACCTTCTTGCTGTTGGAAGACGAGCATGGGGCGATCAACCTTGTCGTTCCACCCCCGCTCTACGAGCGGCAGCGGTTGGTGGTGCGCTGCGAGCCGCTGCTGCTCGCCGTCGGTCGGGTAGAGCGGCGCAGCGGAACGACCCATGTGGTGTGCGAACACCTCGAGCGGCTCGCGTTCGAACCGCCCACGGTTCGCCGCGCCCGCCTGTTGGAACCAGCGCGCGCCTGGTCGGGCGCACCGCCGCGTGCCGACACCGTCCCCGCCGCCGCCAGCCGCCACGCCGCCCGCGCCAGCTGGCGCTAGCGTCGGGGGCGTGGCAACCGACACCTCGCCGCAGGGAACGATCCTCGTCGGCACCTCTAGCTGGGCCGACCCAGGTTTCGTCGCCGAGTGGTACCCGCCCGATCTGCCAGCGCGCGACCGCTTGCGCTGGTACGCCGAGCGCTTCGCCGCCGTCGAGGTCAACTCGACCTTCTACGCGCTCCCGAGCCGCGCCGTCGTCCGCCGCTGGGCCGAGGAAACGCCGCCCGGGTTCGTCTTCGACGTCAAGGCGCACCGCGTGTTGTCGCGCCACGCAGCGCCGCCCGCCTCGCTGCCGCGCGACCTTCGCGGCATCGCGAAAACCAACGCCCGCGGCCGTGTGCTCTTGACGCCGGAACTCGAGGCGCGTCTCGCCGAACGCCTTGCCGACGTGGTCCGGCCCCTGGCCGAGCAAGGCAAGCTCGGCGCGATCCTGGTCCAGCTGACGCCGGCGTTCGATCCCGACCGTTTCGCGCTCGACGAGCTCGACCGCTTGCTGTACGCCCTCGCCCCGCACCACGTCGCGATCGAGCTGCGCAACCGCAAATGGGTCGGGGAAGAACGTTTGGACGACACGCTCGCCTGGTTCCGCGAGCGCGGAGCGACGTTCGTTTGCGTCGACGCACCGCCGGGCGACCACGTCACGATCATGCCGCCGCTCGACGCCGTCACTCGCGCAGACCTCGCCTACATGCGCTTGCACGGCCGCAACACCGACGGCTATCTGCGCGGCCGCACGGTCGCCGAGCGTTTCGGTTGGCGCTACAGCGACGACGAGCTCGCCGAGATCGCCGCCCGCGCCCGCCGCCTGGCGCGAGAGGCGCGCGCGGTGCACGTGATGTTCAACAACAACCGCGGCGACGACGCGCCGACGGCTGCGGCGCGGTTGCGTGCTCTGCTCGGGCAGATCGAAAGCGCTCCACCTGCCGCCGGCGCGTCAACGAGCGGCGCTACCCCAACCGCTGCGCGCCCGGTCTCCCGCCTTCCGAGCGACGAGCCGCCGCGACTGTGGCAGGAAAGAGTCGACGACCCCACTGCCGGAGCGCGCTGACGGTCGCGGAGCGCACCGAGCGCCGTCGGATCCTGCCGAGCGCGGCGCCCCTATGCCCGCACGAGCGCGAAACGCCGCCCGCCACCTTCCCCGCCGCCGAGTTCGACGAGGCGCACGCGACGCGCGCGCAGACCGCTCTGGCGCCCACGCGACCCGGTCGTGGCGGTCCGCACCCGCCCGGCTTCCTGCCGGGCCTCGGCATCCGGCACGGGCGAAGGACGCCGCCCGAAGCCGGCATCCCGGCCCGGCCCAGCATCGCTACCCGCGAGCGCCGCTTCGGCAGCCCGCGCCGGGCCGGCTCCTGCGCGCCGCGACCCCGTCAGCAGAAACGTGAACAACCTGTGCCCTGCCATTGCCCTGAACCTCGCTCCTCGTCGCTGTCCCTAGCGTCGGACCCGAGGATCGCGTGCGCAGCCGCCCGGGCGCTTGTACGCCGCACAAAAAAGAGCATGGCCGTGCTTCGACAACGGGCCGAACTCGCTTCGCGCCGGTCGGTTGTCGAGCGCGCCTGCCGCGCCGCTTGCAAGCGCTCGCGCTAGGCGCGCTTGAGCTCGAACCAAACGCGGGTGCGACCGCCTTCGCGCGTGACACCCCAGCGATCGGCGAGACGATCGACCAAGAAAAGGCCCCAACCCGACGCACGGTCGTCGTCGGCGCCCGCCGGCACGTGCTCGAAGCCGGGACCGTCGTCGGCGATCTCGATC
>BEIR01000181.1 GCA_002898855.1 bacterium HR41 | reverse complement strand
CGCTCGGCGAGGGCATCGACCTGGCTCTCGCCAACAAGGAGAGCCTCGTCGTCGCCGGAGAGCTCGTCGCCGCGCTCGCCGAGGCCACCGGGGCGCGGATCGTTCCGGTCGACTCCGAGCACTCGGCGCTCTTCCAGCTTCTGCGGGGAGAGGCGCCAGGCACGGTCGAGCGCTTGGTGCTCACCGCGTCCGGAGGTCCCTTCCGGGGGCGCAGCCAGCAGGAGATCGCGCACGCGACGGTCGAGGAGGCGCTCGCGCACCCCACCTGGCGGATGGGCGGAAAGATCACCGTCGACTCCGCCACGCTGATGAACAAGGGACTGGAGGTGATCGAGGCCCACCACCTCTTCGCCATCGACTACGACCGCATCGAGGTGCTCGTCCACCCGCAGTCGATCGTTCACGGCCTAGTGGAGTTAAACGACGGGGCGCTGCTCGCCCACCTCGGGTTGCCGGACATGCGCGTGCCGATCTCGTACGCGCTGCACTTCCCCGAGCGCCATGACGTGGCGGTGCCGCGGCTCGATCTCGCTGCGGTCGGCCGCCTTACGTTCGAGCGTCCCGACACGGACACCTTCCCCTGTCTGCGTCTCGCCCGCGAGGCAGGTCGCGCAGGAGGCACTGCGCCGTGTGTGTTGAACGCTGCGAACGAGGTGGCCGTAGCCGCCTTTCTCGACCGCCGCTTGCCGTTCGGTGCGATCGCCGCTGTCGTCGAGGGAGCGCTAGAGCGGTGCGAGGTGCGTGCCGTCCGACACTTCGATGACGTGCTGGCGGCCGACAGCGAGGCCCGACGCGTCGCCGAGGAGCTCGTCGCCGGGGTGCGGGCGTGAGCTGGTTGCTCGCTTTCGTCGGGTTCGCGGCGCTGATCCTCATACACGAGTTCGGCCATTTCGCCGCGGCGAAGCTCACCGGAATGCGCGTCGAGCGCTTCTCGCTCTTTTTCCCGCCGACGATCGCGCGCGTTCGCCGCGGCGAAACGGAGTACGCGATCGGCCTGGTGCCGCTCGGCGGCTACGTGAAGATCACAGGAATGAACCCCGAAGAGGAGCTTCCCGCCGAGGTGCGGTCGCGCGCGTATTTCGCCCAACCAGTGTGGAAACGTGTCGTGGTGATCCTCGCGGGCCCGGCGATGAACCTGCTGCTGGCGTTCGTGCTGATGCTGGCGTTCTTTTGGTTTCTCGGGCCGCGCGAGCCCGCACGAACGGTCGCGGCCGTCGAGCGCGACTACCCCGCGGCGCGCGAGCTGCGTCCAGGCGACGAGATCGTCGCCGTCGACGGGCGACGCGGGGGTGCCGCGGAGCTTGCCGAGCAGCTTCAGACGCACCGCTGCCCCGGTGCGCTGCGCCCCGGCTGCCGCGCCGCGACACCGGCGCGGGTGACCGTCCGCCGCGGCGAGCGCACCTTCGAGATCGCGCTCCGCCCCCTCTACGACGAACAGGCGCGGCGCATGCGGCTAGGTTTCCGCTTCAGCCCCGACGGACCGCGCCGCAGTTTGCCGTTCGCCGACAGCGTTAAGACGGCGGCGAGCAACTTCTGGTTCGTAGCTCGCGAGACCGCACTGTTGCCGCTGCGCCTGCTCGACGCCGAAAAGCGACGCGAGATCAGCGGCGTCGTCGGCGGTTACGAGGTCACACGGCGCACGATCGTCGTCGACGCCGCCGACGCGATCCCCATCATCGCCGTGATCTCGCTGTCGCTCGCGATCGTCAATCTGTTCCCGTTCTTGCCGCTCGACGGCGGTCACATCTTCTGGGCGCTCGTCGAGAAGGTGCGGCGCAAGCCGGTGCGCGCAGCTGTCATGGAGCGGTCGGGCGCGATCGGTTTCGCGCTCGTGCTGATGCTGTTCTTGATCGGCCTCACTAACGACATCGGTCGCCTCACCAACGAGGGCTTCCAGGTCCGCTAGCGCCACTAGCACTCGCCGCGCTTGCCCGGGAGATCCCGGTCGACGCTCTCTTGACAGTGCGTTAGAGTCGCCTGCGAGGGTTTCGGAGGAGGGGGAGAACAGTGACTATCGAGACGCGTGCTGAACGGCCGACGGAGCGGCCGCCGGCTCTCGACGCCCAAACCGCCTGCGAGGCGTTCCAGATCACTGTCCAACAGATGGGTGAAGCGCCCGCGCTTCGCACCAGGGGCGGCGAGACCGTCTATACGTGGAGCGAGTACGCGCAGCGGGTGCGCGAGGTCGCGGCCGGTCTGGCGGGACTCGGGCTCGAGCGCGGACGAACGATCGCTCTGATGCTCAGCAACCGCCCCGAGTTCCACATCGTCGATGCCGCGGCGATGCACTTGGGCGCGACCCCGCACTCGATCTACAACACGTCGTCGCCGGATCAGATCGCCTACCAGGTGGCCGACGCCGAGTCGCCCGTGATCGTCTGCGAGCGCGCCTTCCTCGACCGGATCCGCGCGGCGGTGCGCGAGTTGCCGACAGTGGAGCACATCGTCGTGGTCGACGATCCCGCTGCCGAAGGTTGTTTGTCCCTCGACGACGTCGTCGAGCGCGCGCCGGCCGGCTTCGATTTCGACGCCACCTGGCGGTCGGTTCGACCCGACGACGTTCTCACCTTGATCTACACCTCCGGCACGACCGGCCCGCCGAAGGGTGTCGAGCTCACCCACGCCAACCTCTGCGCGGGCGCGCGTGCCTACGACGAGGTCCTGCGCTTCCCGCTCGGCGGCAGGGTCGTTTCCTATTTGCCGATGGCGCACATCGCCGAGCGCGCGGTGAGCCACTACCTGCCGATGCTCTGTGGCTTCTCCGCGACCTCGTGCCCCGACCCGCGCGAGGTGATCTCGTACCTCCCCGAAGTGCGCCCGTCGTGGTTCTTCGCGCCGCCGCGGGTGTGGGAGAAGCTGCGTGCCGGGCTCGAAGCGATGGTCGCGAACCTACCCGACGAGCGTCGCCGCCCGCTCGAGCGAGCGCTCCAGGTCGGTCTCGAGCGCACTCGTGCCGAGCAGGCGGCGTTCCGTAGCGAGGGTCCCGGTCCCGACGACCGCTTGCTCGCGGAATGGCGACAGGTCGACGCCGAGATCCTTTCCGGCGCACGGGCGATGCTCGGCATGAACGAGCTCGTGATGTGCAACGTCGGCGCGGCGCCGTGTCCGCCCGAGGTGATCGAGTTCTTCCACGCGCTTGGGATTCCGCTCGCCGAGCTGTGGGGGATGTCGGAGACGGCGGGCGCGGGCACCTGCAATCCGCCCGAGCGGATCAAGATCGGCACGGTCGGGCCGCCGCTGCCCGGTGCCGAGATCGAGCTCGACAGCGACGGCGAGATCCTAATCCGCGCCCCGTTCGTCATGCGCGGCTACCGCAACAAGCCGGACAAGACGCGGGAAGCGTTCACCGATGACGGCTTTCTGCGGACCGGCGACGTCGGCGAGTTCGACGACGACGGCTACCTGCGCATCGTCGATCGCAAGAAGGAGCTAATCATCAACGCCGCTGGCAAAAACATGTCGCCGGCGAACATCGAGGCGCGGCTGAAGACGGCCGGTCCGCTGATCGGCCAAGCGGCGGTGATCGGCGATCGGCGCCCCTACAACGTGGCGCTGTTGACCCTCGATCCCGACGGTCTCCAGGTGTTCGCGCAGCAGCACGGCCTTGACGCCGAAGAGCCGTCAGCCCTTGCCAAGCACCCACTGGTGCTCGAGCAGGTGCGTCGCGAGGTGGCGCTGGCGAACGGCAAGCTCGCCAGGGTCGAACAGATCAAGCGCTTCGCGCTGCTGACTGAGCCGTGGGAGCCGGGCGGCGACGAGCTCACGCCGACGATGAAGCT
>BEIR01000180.1 GCA_002898855.1 bacterium HR41 | reverse complement strand
CCGCAGCTGTGGGTGGCGAGCGCCTGGCGGTGTGCCCAGACGCCGTGCACGGGATCGCCTGGCGAGGGGTACCACTCGGCGACGACCACCGCTCGCAGCGGGCGCGCGCCCTGCTCGTGACGCTCGCTCATCGCAGAGCTGCGGCTCGCTTCACAGCTTCGGGGCGCGGCAGGCGGAAGTGGCGCGCCAGTGTCACCGCGGCACGGCGTGAAGGCACGAAAGGGCGCTCGACCAGAAAATCGAGCGCTTCGGCTATCGCCCGCACGGCCGGGTAGCTCCTCGCTACCGGCGCCAGCTCGTGGCTTACGGGCAGCGCGTCGACGACCCCGAGCCGCAACTGGTGGCGGGCGGCGAGCGCCGACCAGTGCAGCTCGAGCCCCCAGCCGTAGCGGAGCGCGGGGAACGGCATCAGCGCTCCCGCTGCCCGCCGCGAAAACACCGTAACCGGGCCGATCTCGACGAACCGCGTCGTGCGCGCGAGCGGCAGCCGCCGGCGCGTCACCGGCCAGGCGCCGTGGCTCGATCGCGACAGCGCGGGCTGGGCGAGATCGAAGCGCAGACCGACGCAGGCGGCGACGAGGCGATCGAGGAAGCGTGGCGGCAACGCAACGTCGTCGTCGAGAACGACGATCCAGTCGAACTCTCCCCACGAGGGGCTCTCGTCGAGCAGGCGGTTCAGGTTCTCGAACTTGCCGCCGCGCGCTCCGCGGACAACCGTGAGCCGCGCCAACGCTGGCGACCCCGCGCCGGTCGCGGCGAGTCGCACGGTCAGGGAGTGGCGCGTGGCGGCAAGCTCGCTGAGTGCCTGCTCGAGGACCGCGGCGCGCTCGTCACTGTAGATCGCCAGCGCCAAGACCCGCTGGCGGGGGAGCAGCGCCGCGAGACGGTCGAGCTCGCGCCGCTGGCCGAGCAGCCCGCTCGCCAGATCGAGACCCCGGTCGACCAGGCGCAAAAGCGGCCGGCGCCGGCCGACGTAGCCGGTACGTCCCGACAGCACGTCCTCGCGACGCGGGCGTGTCCCGCTCGCGCTTGCCGGCTCGCTGCCGGTACCAGGCGTCGTGGGTGTGGTCATTGTGTTCCCGCGTGCCGGGACGCCTCGACGAGGCGTCCGAACGAGTGCGCGGCGAGGAACACGCCCTGCGGGCAGCGGCGGCGCAAGACGTGCCACAGGCAGCCGGCAAGCGTCCGCAGCTCGCTCCGCAGCGGCGGCTCGCTGCCGCGTCGGCGGTCGCTGCGCCGCGCGCCGCGGCCGCGGCGGTAGCTCGACCGTGCAAGGGCGACGAAGCGCGCCGATGGACCGCAGCGCACGTGCTCGAGACGCCACCCGCCAAGGTAGACGACACGCCCTCCGGCAGCGCGCAGACGCTCGAACCACTCGCTCTCGTCGCCGTCGTCGCTCGGTATCGCCGGGTCGAAGAGACCAGCGCGCTCGAGTGCGCGCCGGCGGAGAGCCATGCACGCACCCCAGGCGCACTCGATCTCGCGGTCGGACTCTCCCAGGTCGAGCTCAGTTATCGGCGCGCCGTGGCGCCCGCAGCCACGCCCCGCGAGCCCGGCGATGCGCGCCACGATGCGGCCGGCGAAGGCGTCGGCGTCGGGGTAGCGGGCGGCGCCGCCCACCAGCTCGCGCACCCAGTCGGGCGGCACGATCACGTCGTCGTCGACGAAGGCCACGAGGTCGGCGCGCGCTTCCTCGAGCGCACGGTTACGCGCTGCGTTGAGTGTCGTCGCTGGCTCGTGGCGCACATAGCGCACCCCGTAGGCCTGCGCCAAGTCGGCGACAGCCTTGCTCCTCGAACCGTCGTCGACGACGATCAGCTCGGCGGACTCGTGCTCGGCGGCTGCGGTGAGCGATGCGAGCGCACGCTCGAGCTCCGCCGGCCGGTCGCGGGTCGGGATCGCAACGGACACCGCGGGCGTCGGCATGGGCGTGCGTAGGGTAGCCAGCGGTGGATGCCCTCACCGTGATCGTGGCCCACAACCGCTACCGCCAGGTGGGCGGCGAGGAGCGGTGCGTGGCCTTGCAGCTCGCTGCCTTGCGTGCCGCCGGAGTGCGGTGTGCGCTGCTCGAGCGTGACTCGGCAGCGCTCGCGCGCAGCGCCGCAGCCCGCGCGCTGCTCGCGGGCGGCGAGCGCGGGCTGGCGTCAGCGGTCGCGGCGGCAGCGGCACAAGCCGGGCGCGGGAGGCAACTCGTGGTGCACGCGCACAACCTCTTGCCGGCGCTCGGGCCGCGGCTGCTCGAGTCTGCACGCAGGCTCGGGGCGCGCACGGTGCTGCAGCTCCACAATCTGCGGCTCTCCTGCTCCATCGGTATCGCCTGGCGCAACGGCCGCGTCTGCCAGCAGTGCAGGGAGCGGTTCACGCTTCCCGCCGTGCTTCACGACTGCCGGCGCTCGCTGCCCGAGTCGGTTGTGTACGCGGCGGCGCTAGCGCGGCACTTTCGGCGCACGCTGGCGGCGGTCGACCGCTTCGTCGTGCCGAGCGCCTACGCGCTCGCGCGGGTGCGCGCGATCGGTGTTCCGCAAGAGCGCGTCCGGGTCGTGCCGCACTACCTGCCGCCCGACGCCTTCGCTTCGTCGTCGTGCGCCGACACCGGGCGCTACGCGCTGGTGGCCGCTCGTCTCGTTCCCGAGAAGGGAGTCGAGTGGGCGCTCCGTGCCGCGAGCGCTGCGCGCGTGCCGCTCGTCATCGCCGGCGCTGGCCCCGAGCGGGCGCGGCTCGCTGCGCTGGCGCGAGAGCTCGCCGCCGACGTGCGCTTCAGCGGTTGGGCGAGCGCCGACGAGCTACGCCGGCTGCGAGCCGAGGCGGCGTTCGTGTTGGTGCCGTCGCTCGTGCCCGAATTCGCCGGCTATGCCGCGCTCGAGGCGCTCGCTGCCGGGCTGCCCGTCGTCGCGGCGCGTGCGGGTGCCCTGCCGGAGCTGGTGGGCGACAACTCGTGCGTGCAACCGGGAGCGGTCGACGAGCTCGCCGAGCGGATGGCGCTGCTTTGGGGCGACCCTGCCCGGCGCCGGGCCGAGGGCGAGCGCAACCTCGCCCGCGCGCGCGAGCACTTCGCCCGCGAGCGCTACATCGACGACATTCGCGCGCTCTACGGCGAGTTCGCGCCGTAGCCAGTCGCGCGTTCCGGCTCGAGCTCGCGCCGCAGCCACTCGGCCGTCCGGGCGATGCCCTCGCGCAGCGGTACGCGGGCTTCGAAGTCGAGCAGCCGGCGCGCCTTCTCGACGCTCGGCCAACGGCGCTGCACGTCCACCTCGAACGACGGCACGCTGCGCAGCTCGAGCTCGTCCGGATCGTTGCCGCACGCCTGCCAGCAGAGCTCGGCGATCTCGGCGACGGTCAGCTCCTCGGCGGCCGAGATGTTGAAGTCCTCGCAAGCGGCAGCTGGATGGAAGCAGCAGCGGGCGATGCCCTCGGCGATGTCGTCGACGTGCGTGAGCGTGCGCGTCTGGCGACCGGACCCGAAGATCTCGAGCGGCCGCTGGCGGCGCAGAGCCTTGTGCAGCAGATCGGGAACGACGTGCGCGATTCCCGGTTCGGACGCCGGCATCTCGCCCGGGCCGTAGGCGTTGAACGGTCGGCAGATCGCGTATTCGAGCCCGTGCTCGGCGTGGGCGGCGCGGCACATCACCTCGCCGGCGAGTTTCGAGAAGCCGTAGGCGGACCGTGGCGGCGGGCACTCGTCGATGTGCTCTTCGGGCGTGGGGAAGCGGGTGGCGCGTTCGAACGCCATCGAGGACGAGACGTAGACGAGGCGTTCCACCCGCTCGGCGATCGCGGCGTCGAAGACGGCGTTGAGTAGCGCTGTGTTGGCGGCCAAAAGGGTTTGGG
>BEIR01000179.1 GCA_002898855.1 bacterium HR41 | reverse complement strand
TGGGCCGCTTTTACGCCGGCAAGCTCGCCGGGCGTGACGTGTCGTTCATGACCACCGTGCACGGGCCGGTGATCGGCACCGCGACGCTCGGCGGCCGCCCGGTGGCGCTCGCACGCCGGCGCTCGACCCGCGGCCGCGAGGGTCTCAACCTGATGGCTCTGAAAGCGATGACCGAGGGTCGCGCGACGACGCCCGAGCGCTTCTTCAAGATCGCCAACCGCTTCGAGTTCACCTTCAACTGGGGATGGGCGTCGCGGCGCGCGACCGCCTACTTCTCGTCCGGCCGCCTGCCGGTCCGCGCGCGCGGCCTCGACCGGCGGCTGCCGACGCTCGGCGAGGGCCGCTTCGAGTGGCGCGGGTTTCTCTCGTGGCGCCAGCATCCCCACGACGTCGGCGGACCGGGCGGTCTCTTGCTCAACTGGAACAACCAGTCGGCGCCCGGCTTCATGCACGGCGACGACGAGCACTACGGCTCGGTGCACCGCGTCGAGATGTTCGACCGCTGGCCGCGGCGGCCACGGATCGAGCAGGTCGTGGCGATCATGAACCGCGCCGCCACCGAAGACCTCCGGGCGACACGGATATGGCCGACGATCCGTGCCGTGATGCGCAAGGGCAAGGCGCCCGACGCGCTCGCCGAGCGCGCGGCAGCGCTGGTCGACGCCTTCGCGCGCGCCGGCGGACCGGTGATCGATCGCGACCGAGACGGCTACGTCGACTCGCCGGGACGCGCGATCCTCGACGAGGCGTGGCCGCTCATCGCCCGGGCAGCGATGGCCGACAGGCTCGGCAGCGCGCTCGTCGACCAGCTCGCGCGCACCGTCGGCATCGGGGAATCGGCGGGCTTCGGCGGCGGCTGGTGGTCGTACCTCGACAAGGACCTCCGGACGCTCTTGGGGCGCCGCGTGCGCGGCCGGTTCTCGGTCAGCTTCTGCGGGCGCGGCAACGTCCGCCGCTGCGCCGCGACGCTGTGGCGTGCTTTCGCCCAAGCGACCGCCCGCCTTGCCCAGAGCCGCGGATCGGACCCGACGAAGTGGCTCGCCGAGGCACCGCGCATCCGCTTCACACCGGGGCTGATCCCGAACACGATGGCCTGGACCAACCGTCCGACCTACCAGCACGTGATCGAGTTCGCGCGCCGGTAGGGCGCGTATCGCACGCGGGCGCTGCCGTCAGAGCGCGCGCACGTCGACGCCGTGGTCGCTGAAGTTGACGCGGCGCACGTCGAAGTCGGGAAAGCGCGCGCGCACCCGCTCGACCACCCGCCCGGTCTGCTGCCACTCGCACCAAAGCAGGACGGTGGGGCCCGCCCCCGAGATCGTCGCCCCGAGCGCGCCGAGCGTGCGCGCAGCGGCGACCAGTTCGAGCGAGCGTGGGTAGAGGTGCTGGCGGCGCGGCTGGTGGATGCGATCGGCGAGCGCAGCAGCCACGAGCGATAGATCGCCCCGCTCGAGCCCGAGCACCAGCTGGGCCGTAGCGGCGATGTTGTGTACACAGTCGGCGAGCGGGATCTCGGCCGGGATCGCGCGCCGCGCAGCGGCGGTCGGCACCGTCTGCGGCGGTATCGCAATCACCGCCTCGAGCTCGGGCGGCGGCGCGATCCGTGCCACGCGCTCAGGTCCGCACACGACAAAGCCCCCGTAGACGGCGGCGGCTACGTTGTCGGGATGCCCCTCGATCTCGGTGGCGAGGGCGAAGAGATCGGCGTCGAGCTCGAACATGTGGTCGGCGGCCGCCAAGCCGGCGACGATCGCGGCGGCGCTCGAGCCGAGGCCGGCGGCGGGCGGGATCTGCGAGCGGATGCGGAACGCGAAGCGGTCGGCGGGATGGAGCCGCTCAAACGCCTGCACGCAGAGGTTCGTGCGATCGAGAGGCACGTCGGGAAGATCGGCCTCGACCGAGAAGGCGCCGGTCTCCTCGACCTCGAGCTCGAGCACCGGCGACAACGACACTGCCAGCACGTCGTAGCCGGCGCCGAGGTTGGCGCTCGACGCGTGGGCGCGCACTACCCGCTTGCGGTGGAGCGCCATCACTCTGCGTCCGACTCACCGTCGTCGCCGAGCACGGCGCGCTCGAGTGCCGCAAGCTCGGGCTCGCACGGCACGACACCGACCGCCTTGCCGATCGCGGTGTCGGGGTCCTTGAGCCCGTGGCCGGTCAGCACGCACACCACGGTTCCTTCCGCCCCGTAGCGCAGCAGCCCGGCGACCGACGCTGCAGACGCCGGCTCGCAGAACACGCCCTCGCGCGCGGCAAGGAAGCGGTAGGCGGCGAGGATCTCGTCGTCGCTGACCGCGCGCACGTGGCCCCGCGAGCTGGTGATCGCGTCCATCGCCTCCTCCCAGCGGGCGGGGTTGCCGATGCGGATCGCCGAGGCGACCGTCTCGGGCTCGGCGATCGGGTGGCCGTGGACGAGCGGCGCCGCCCCCTCGGCCTGGTAGCCGTGCATCTGCGGCGCGACGCCGAGCTCGCGGAAACCGCGCCACCACGAGGTGATGTTGCCGGCGTTGCCGACCGGTATGCAGAGCACGTCGGGTGCTTCGCCGAGCTGATCGACGACCTCGAACGCGCCCGTCTTCTGCCCTTCGAGGCGGAACTCGTTGATCGAGTTGACGAGCGCGATCGGGTGGCGGTCGACGAGCTCGCGCACGAGCTCGAGCGCACGATCGAAGTTCCCGCGCAGCGCGATCACGCGCGCCCCGTGCATCAGCGCCTGGGCGAGCTTGCCGGTCGCGATCTTGCCCTCGGGAACGATCACGGCGCAGCGCAAGCCGGCGCGTGCAGCGTAGGCGGCGGCGCTAGCGGCGGTGTTGCCGGTCGAGGCACAGACCACGGCACGAGCGCCCTCGCGCACCGCCGCCGACACTGCGACGGTCATGCCGCGATCCTTGAACGAGCCGGTCGGGTTGGCGCCCTCGAGCTTGAGAAAGACGCGACAGCCGGTGCACTCCGACAAAGCCGGCGCCGGCACGAGCGGGGTGTCGCCCTCGCCGAGCGTGACGAGCGGATCGACGGGCAGCCTGTCGCGGTAACGCCAGAGGCTCACCGCGCGGCTCCCCCCGCCTGCCGACGCCTCTCGCCCCGCCCGCGTGTTACCTCACGCACCGCTCGGCGCCTCGAATGTCTCTTCGATCACCCGGATCACGCGCGGCTCGCCGCGCACCACATCGAGCCGCGCGATCGCGGCGACAGCAGCACGGAAACGGGACTCGAGCACCGGATGGACGACCATCACGAGGCGCGCATCGTCGCCCAGCCCCCGCTGCACCACCGACTTGATCGACACCCCGTTGCGCCCGAGCACGTCGGCGATCGCGGCGAGCACGCCGGGGCGGTCGGCCACCTCCATGTGCAGGTAGAAGGAGAACTCGACGTCGTCGACGATCTTCACCGCGCGCGGCGGCGGCGTGCGCGCCGAGGCCGGCAACATCGTCGAGACGACATCGCCGAGCACCGCCGAAGCGGTCTGGATGCCGCCGGCACCCGGTCCCGAGAGCGTGATCTCGGTTATGGCAGGGCTCTCGATCGTCACGGCGTTGAAGGCGCCGTCGACGCTCGCCAGCGGGTGGTCGCGGTAGAGGAAGGCCGGGTACACCATCACGGCAAGTCCGTCGTCGATCCGCTCCGCCGAGCCGATCAGCTTCAGCGACAGACCGAGCTCGCGGGCGTAGGCGATGTCGTCGGGCGTGATCCGCTCGATCCCCTCGTAGCGAACGTCGTCGAGGCGCACGCGCGCGTTGAAGGCAAGGCGCGCGAGGATCGCCATCTTCGCGGCGGCGTCCATGCCCGAAACGTCCTCGGTCGGATCGGCCTCGGCGTAGCCCAGTCGCTGCGCCT
>BEIR01000178.1 GCA_002898855.1 bacterium HR41 | reverse complement strand
CGTGAAGGTCGTCTACGCCTTCCCTGCCGACGGCGAGGACCGCTTCGGCGTCTACTCCGACCTGATTCAACGCGACGTGGCCGTGATTCGCAGCTTCTACGCGCTCGAGAGCGGCGGCCGCGTCGTGCCACGCTTCGACCTCGGCACCGACTGCGGCGGCAACTTCGTCGACGTCCGCAAGGTCCAGCTGCCGCACCCCGCGAGCGCCTACCCGCGCGATCCGGGCCACGCTGCTCTGCGCCTCGCTCGCGATCTCGCCCCGGCGCTCGGCAGCCGGCGCAACTACCTGGTGTACGTCGACGGTCTCGACACCAGTGGGAACGCGACCGGCGTCGCGACGATGCCGAGCGACGACTCGCCGGCGAACAACGAGGCCGAGCGCGGCGGCTTCTACGGCTTCGTGCTCGGCGACGGCTCTGACGAGTTCACGCGCGCCCGGACGCTAACCGCTCTGCACGAACTGACGCACACCCTCGGCGCCGTGCAGGACTCGGCGCCGCACGCGACGGGCGCCGGACACTGCTTCGACGAACACGATGTGATGTGTTACGACGATGGCGGGCCACGGGTCCCGCACCCGCTGCCACCGCCTCGCTGCGAAGCAGCGCCACTACCCCGCCTCGACTGCGGGCGCGACGACTACTTCGCGCCCGCGCCGGCGAGCGGCAGCTACCTCGCCACCCATTGGAACGTCGCACGCTCGCCGTTCCTGTGCTCCGAGCCGGAGTGCCCGACAGCTGCACTCGCACGGGCGGCGCGGGCGGCGGTCGGCACGACCCAGCGTTCCCCCACCGCGCGTGCCACGAGAACTCTCGCCAGAACGCTGGCGCACGCGATCGCCCGCCACCTGCGCCGCAGCGGTCGCTTGCCGCGCGCGGTCGCAGCCCGATGGCACGCGCCCAGCCCGGGGGTCGTCACGGTGAACGTGAGCGTCTGGCGGCGGCTGCCAGAACACAGCCGCGCCGAAGCGAGGCGGGCCGGCACGAACCGGCTGCGCTTCATCTTCCGCCGCAGTGCGCGGCGGGCTGCGACCGCTTCCGTCGGCATCGCCGTAAAAACGCGCTTCGCGCCCGGCCGCACGGTGCGCGTCACCGTGCGGTTTACACCTCGCTCAAGCGACTCGAACAACCGCCGATAGGTAACGCGTAGCTCTCAAGGGAAAGAGATCAGGTGGGCAAGGAAGCACCGCAGCAGCCCGCGGCAGCCGCCGCCGTAAGCGATCCGTCCGGACCGGCGCAGCCAAGGAACGCCCGGCGCCGCGCTTCCGAGCGCACCCCCCGGCTCACGGCCCGCTTCACGCTGTACGTGTCGCTCGCCTTCTTGGGAATCGCAGCTCTCGCTGTCGTTCTCGCCGGCAGCTGGGCGGTTTCTCGTGCTCGCGAGGAGGCGGTCAGTCAGGCACGGCTGGTCGCGAACGCGATCGTCGCGCCGGCACTGCGCAGCAAGACCGCGGAGGGCGCTGCGCGGCAGGCGACCAGCGCCACGTTCGACCGGACCGTGCGCCGCAGCGCGCTGTCCGACGGCGCTCTGCGACTCAAGGTCCACTCGGCTGAGGGACGGATCTGGTACTCGACGCGCCGTTCCGAGGCGGGCGGCCCCTCCGAGCGGCCGGACGCCGTGCGCCAAGCGATGCGCCGCGGCAGCACGACGCGGATCGCGACGATCGCGGTCGGCGACAACACCAAAAAGGCGATCGAGGCCTACGTTCGCACTCGCACCGCCGGTGGCGTGCCGGTGGTCGTCGAGCTGTACAAGGACTTCGCGCCCGCCGTGCGTGCCGAGCGCCGCAAGCTCGCCGCTTACGCGGCCATGTTCGGGCTCGTTCTCGTTGCGCTGTACGTGGCGACGCTGCCGATCCTCGTGCGCGCGGGACGGCGGATGCGCGAGCAGGTGCAGGCGATCCAACGGCACGCCTACTACGACCCGCTGACCGGCCTGCCGAACCGCGCGCTGTTCCGCGACCGTGTCGCCGCGGCGATGGCCGAGCCGGCGGCGCGCTTCGCTGTCGCGATCGTCGACCTCGCGCGCTTCCGCGAGGTCAACGACACTCTCGGCCACCGCGCCGGCGACCGCTTGCTGAACGGGATCGCCCGAACGCTAAGGATGGAGATGCCCGCGCGCGACACCGTCGCGCGGCTCGGTGAGGACGAGTTCGGAGTGCTCGCTCACGGCGTCGCCGGAACCGACGGCGCGGCGCGACTCGCGGCACGTCTACGCGAGATCGTGGCGGAGCCGCAGCGCGTCGGTGATCTTGACCTCGAGATGCAGTGCAGCATCGGCATCGCTCTCTACCCAGACCACGCGCGCGATCCCGAGACACTCGTCCGCTGCGCCGACATCGCCGTCCAAGCGAGCACCAGTGCCGGCGACCTCGTCGTCTACCACGACACGCTCGACGACTACTCCCCTGCGCGGCTGACGCTGGCGGCCGAGCTGCGGCGCGCGATCGCCGAGGACGCGCTCACGGTTCTCTACCAGCCGCAAGCCGACATTGAGAGCGGGCGGATCCGCAGCTGCGAGGCGCTCGTGCGCTGGGAGCATCCGGAGCTCGGGCTGCTCACTCCCGACAAGTTCATCCCCCTCGCCGAGCGCACCGGCATCATCCGCGAGCTCACCACCTACGTGATCAAGCGCTCGCTCGCGCAGTGCCGGGAGTGGCAGGAGCGCGGTGTCGATCTCGGTGTAGCCGTGAACATCTCGGGGCTGGACGTGCTCGACATCGAGTTCCCGTACAGGGTGCGCGCGCTGCTCGACGAGGCAGGCATCGAGCGGGCACGGCTCGAGCTCGAGATCACCGAGAACACGGTCCTCGACGACCCGGCGCGGGCGCGCGCCGTCCTCGACCGCTTGACCGAGTTCGGGGTCCGCGTCGCGATCGACGACTTCGGTTCCGGCAACTCGTCGCTCGGCTACCTCAAGCGCCTGCCGGTCGAGATCCTCAAGATCGACAAGTCGTTCGTGCTCGGCATGAACAGCGATCCCGACAACGGCGTGATCGTGCGCTCGACGATCGACCTCGGCCACAACCTCGGGCTGCGCGTGGTGGCCGAGGGCGTCGAGGACGAGGCGGCGTGGAACACGCTCGCCCAGCTCGGCTGCGACATCGCGCAGGGATACCTGCTCGGCAAGCCGTCGCCACCCGAGGTGATCGAGCGGCTCGTGCGCGAGCGCGCGGCTACCGCCTAGCGCCACGACCCGCACCCGCATCTCGTCCGGCCGCTGGCACGCGCCCGAGCTGTCCCGCACGATCGGTCTAGCGCACCCGGAAACGCCACACGAGCGGCGCACGGTCGTACAAGCGGCCGGGGCCGCCCGCCGCCACCACCAGCCGGTGGCGACCGCGGCGCAAGCCGCGCAGCTCGATCGTCCGGCGCAACCGGCAACGGAAGGGACGGCGGCGGTCGAGCCGGCACAGGGCGCGATCGGCCGTCGGATCGGGCGACGTCGCGACGAGCCGCACGCGGCGACCCCGCACCACGCCAGGCAGGCGGCGGGCGGCGCGCGTGTCGGGCGACGCGACCGAGCGCACGAAAACGTCGGCGACCCCGTTGGCGTCACCGGCGACGATCGTGCCGTGGCGCGATTCGAACGCGGCGACCGTGCCGTCCTGCGCGATCGCCGGTTGAACGTACAACGGCGTGCGCCAGAACTCCTCGAAGGGTCCCGCGGCAGGTTCGTCGAGCGTCGCCGTGCCCCCGCTACCGACGCCGCGGACGTAGACGTGCTCGCGGCTCGCGAAGGGCGGTGCGAGGTTCTCGGCGAACGACTGAAACACCACCGTCCGCCCGTCGCCCGAGATCGCCGGGTTGAAGCTGTCGCTCAAGCCGAGTCCGTCGCTCACGGTGCGCGAGACGAGGATCGTCCGGCGGCGCGCGCGATCGCGTAGGAAAAC
>BEIR01000177.1 GCA_002898855.1 bacterium HR41 | reverse complement strand
GCCGTCGTTGAACACGTTGCAGTTCTGGTAGATCTCGACGAAGGCCGCGCCCGGGTGCTCGGCGGCGGCCCGCAACGTCTCGGCCAGATGCTGCTTGTCGGTGTCGACCGAGCGGGCGGCGAAGGTGGCGCCGGCACCGAGCGCCAAGGCCAGCGGGTTGAAGGGCAGATCCTCCGAGCCGAACGGCGTCGACTTCGTGACCTTCCCTTGCTCAGAGGTGGGCGAGTACTGGCCCTTGGTGAGCCCGTAGATCTGGTTGTTGAACAGCAAGATCTTGATCGGCACGTTGCGGCGGAGAGCGTGGATCAGATGGTTGCCGCCGATCGAGAGCCCGTCGCCGTCGCCGGTGATAACCCACACCGACAGGTCGGGGCGGGTCGCGGCGATGCCGGTCGCGATCGCCGGTGCGCGCCCGTGGATCGAGTGGATGCCGTAGGTGTCGACGTAGTAGACGAAGCGCCCCGAGCAGCCGATGCCGCTCACGAAAACGCACCGTTCGGGGGGAACGCCGAGCTCGGGCAACAACGCCTGGACGGTGGCGAGGATCGCGTAGTCGCCGCAGCCCGGGCACCAGCGCGTCTCTTGGTCGGAAGTGAAGTCCTTTTTCGTCAGCGCCCGCGCGACCACCTCGCGGGCGCGCTCGTGCGCGTGGCCGTTCCCGCTGCCGTCGCTGTGGCCGTTCGCTCGCCCGTTGCCGCTCATGCCGCCCTCCGCGCGCGCTCGACGCGCAGCTCTATCTGTTCGACGATGTCGGCGGTGAACATCGGCAGGCCCGTCACCTTCGAGAAGCTCTCGACGTCGACGAGATACTCGGCGCGCAACAACCGTGCCAGCTGGCCGCGGTTCAGCTCGGGCACGAGCACGCGCCGATAGCGGCGCAACACCTCGCCGGTGTTCGCGGGCAGCGGGTTGAGGTGGGTCAGGTGCGCTGCAGCGACCTTGACCCCCCGCTCGCGTCGCAGCTTGCGCACCGCACCTTGGATCGCGCCGTAGGTGGAACCCCAGCCCAGCACCAGCAGGTCGGCGCCGTCGGGATCGTCGACCGCGAGCTTGGGGATGTCGTTGGTGATCCGCGCGATCCGCTCTTCGCGCAGCCGCGTCATGAACTCGTGGTTCTGCGGGTCGTAGCTGATCGCGCCGGTCTCGTGCTGCTTCTCGAGCCCGCCGATGCGGTGCTGCAGGCCGGGCGTACCAGGGATCGCCCACGGCCGGCGCAGACGCTCGTCGCGCTGGTAGGGAAGGAACTTCGGCCGTTCGTCGCTGTCGGCGTCGCTGGGCGGCTGAGCGAATTCGGGATCGATGTGCGGCAACTCGTCGATCTCGGGCAGGCGCCAGGGCTCCGAGGAGTTGGCGAGGAACGTGTCGGTGAGCAGGATCACCGGCGTGCGATAGGTGATCGCGATCCGCGCCGCCTCGAGCGCCGCCTCGAAGCAGTGAGCGGGCGTGGCCGCCGCCACCACGGGCAAGGGTGACTCGCCGTGGCGACCGTAGAGGGCCATCAGCAGGTCGGATTGCTCGGTCTTGGTCGGCATGCCCGTCGAGGGGCCAGCGCGCTGAACGTCGATGATCACGAGCGGCAGCTCCAGCATCACCGCCAGCCCGATCGTCTCGGCCTTGAGGTCCATGCCTGGACCGCTCGTCGCGGTCACCGCCAGGTTGCCGGCGAAGGCGGCCCCGAGTGCCATCCCGGCAGCGGCGATCTCGTCCTCGGCCTGGACCGTGCGCACACCGAAACGGCGCTGCCGCGACAGCGTGTGCAACAGCTCGGACGCTGGCGTGATCGGGTAGCTGGCGTAGAAGAGCGGCAGCCCCGACCGCACGCTCGCTGCGATCAGGCCGAGCGCCGTGGCTTGGGTGCCGTTGACGTTGCGGTAGGTGCCGGGTGGTAGCTTGGCCGGCTCGACCTCGTAGTGGACGGCGAGCGCCTCGGTCGTTTCGCCGAAGTTCCACCCGGCGTGGAAGGCGGCGAGGTTGGCGTCGCGGATCGCCGGACGCTCGGCGAAGCGGCGCTCGATCCACTGCACGGTCGGCTCGGTCGGGCGGCCGTAGAGCCACGAAACGAGACCGAGCGCGAAGAAGTTCTTCGAGCGCGCAGCGTCTCGCGAAGTCAGGCCGTCGATCCCCTGCGTCGCACGAACGGTGAGGGTCGTCATCGGCACACGGAACACCGTGTAGCCGTCGAGCGAGCCGTCCTCGAGCGGGTTCGCTGCGTAGCCGGCCTTGCGCAGGTTGTTGTCGTTGAAGCCGTCTTCGTTGACGATGATCGTCCCGCCGCGCTCGAGGGCGGGCAGATTGACCTTGAGCGCCGCCGGGTTCATCGCCACCAGCACGTTCGGCCGGTCGCCGGGCGTGAGGATGTCGCGCGAGGCGAAGTGAATCTGGAAAGCGGAGACACCGTGCGGCGTACCAGCCGGGGCACGGATCTCGGCCGGGAAGTCGGGGAGCGTGGCGAGGTCGTTGCCGGCGGCCGCCGTCTCGTCGGTGAAACGGCTGCCGACAACCTGCATGCCGTCGCCAGAGTCGCCGGCGAAGCGGACGACGACGTGGTCTTTCTTCTCGAGCGTCTTTGCCATTCGCTGACCGGGGGCCGCTTGCGCCCGACGCCTAAGTGCACCGTGCACCGTAGCGGGGCCTAGCGGAGCCTTGTTGTGCGCCGCCGTACGCGCCCGCGGTGACGGACGAGTCTACCGGGCCGATCGCAGCGGCCGGCGAAATGTACCAAATGGGACGGGAATACCCGACTTTTGCTCCGGGCTGACGAGAGCTGGGCCGGCGGCCGCCGCTCTGGCGCGTCGCGGTCCGCTGCGTTACCTTTTCGCGCCCAGCCGCCCTACGGCGCGGCCGACAGTGGCACTGCCCGAGGTGCGGACAGTGCGTCCGCCCGAAACCACGGAGCCTCGCATGCGGATCTCGGTACCGAAAGAATCTGCCGCCAGCGAGCGCCGCGTAGCGCTCACGCCCGAGGTGGTCGAGCGCTTGGTGCGCTCGGGCCTCGAAGTGGCGATCGAGCCCGGCGCCGGCCTCGGCTCCCATCACAGCGACGAGCAGTACCGCGAAGCCGGCGCCAAGGTCGAAGCGGGAGCCGGCCTGAGCGGCGACGTCGTCGTCAAGGTTCAGCCCCCGTCGCTCGACGAGGTCGGCCAGCTGCGCGAGGGCGCGGTGTTGATCGGCTTCCTCCAGCCCTTCACCTCACCCGAACTCGTCCGCGCTCTGGCACAAGCGCGCGTGACGGCGCTGGCGATGGAAGCGATCCCGCGGATCACACGCGCGCAAACGATGGACGCGCTCTCCTCGCAGGCGACCGTCGCCGGCTACCAGGCGGCACTGATCGCAGCCCGCGAGCTACCGCGCTTTTTCCCGATGCTAACCACGGCGGCCGGCACGATCCGCCCCGCCAAGGTGCTCGTGCTCGGCGCCGGTGTCGCCGGCCTGCAGGCGATCGCCACCGCCCGCCGCCTCGGCGCGATCGTTTTCGGCTACGACGTTCGCGCAGCTGTCCGCGAGCAGATCGAGTCGCTGGGAGCGCGCTTCCTCGAGATCGACCTGGGGATCGAGGACGCCGAAGCGCAGGGCGGCTACGCGCGACCGCTCACCGAAGAGGAGCAACAGCGGCAGCGCGAGCTGCTCGCCGACGCGATAGCCGGGATGGACGCGGTGATCTCGACCGCAGCCGTTCCCGGCCGCCGAGCGCCGCTTTTGATCATCGAGGACGCGGTCCGGCGCATGCCGGCCGGGTCGGTCATCGTCGACCTCGCCGCCGAGACCGGCGGCAACTGCGAGCTCACAAAGGCGGGCGAGACCGTCGAAGCGCACGACGTCAAGGTGATCGGGCCGGTCAACCTGCCGTCGGCGATGCCCGATCACGCCTCGCAGTTGTACGCGCGCAACATCCAGGCGCTGCTCG
>BEIR01000176.1 GCA_002898855.1 bacterium HR41 | reverse complement strand
TCCGGCGCTGTTCGTCGCCTTCCTAGTCGGCGCTGTGGTGGGGATCGCCTTGATCGCCCGCGAGGGGCGCGGAGCGCGCAAGCGTGGGGTCCCGTTCGGTCCCTTCCTCGCGTTGGGCGCGCTGGTCGGGATACTCGCCGGCCCCGAGCTCGTCGATCTCTACGTCGACCGCTTCCTCTCGTAGACCGGGCGCGAACGGCAGCTGCGGTCGCGCGGCGTCGCGCCGGCGGACGGCGCGTTGCACGACATCGACCAGCTGTCGAAGAAATTCAAGCGCTCCGACGGTTTGCCGATACGTGGAGGGACTCCCTTCGTACCTCCCCTCAGCAAACGACTTTCTCTGCCGAATGTCTCCATCGCTTTTCCGCCGACCGTCGTCACGCGGAACAACCGGTCTCGATATCGACGGCCGCTATCTGGCTGCTTGCGAGCTAGCAGGGGGCCGAGTGGTCAAGGCCGCGTCGCACGACCTGCCGCAAGGCCTGGTCATCGACGGCGAGGTCCGCGACAAGGAGGGTCTCGCCGCGGCGCTGCGCGAGTTCGCACGCACCGCCGAGCTTGGTCGCGACGTTTGGCTCGGGGTGGCCAACCAGCAGATCGTCGTTCGCCTCGTCGATCTGCCACCGATTGAAGACGAGGAGGAGCTCGAGGCGGCGATCCGCTTCCAGGCTTCCGAGGCGATAGCGATGCCCCTCGAGGAAGCGGTTCTCGACTATCAGCCGATCGACACCCACACCGATGAGACCGGCGCCGAGCGCATGCGCGTGATCGTCGTGGCGGCGCGACGCTCAATGGTGGAGGAGCTCGTCGCCGCCGTCAAGGCAGCCGGTCTGCGTCCCTTGGGGCTCGACCTCGACGCTTTCGCCCTCGTGCGCGTGCTGACCCGCGCCAACGGTGCCGGCACGGAACCGGGCACCGGCGGGGCGCGCGTCTACTGCCATCTCGGCGGCATCACCAACCTCGCTATCGCGCGCGGACCCGCGTGCCTGTTCACGCGCACTGTCGCGACGCACTGGGACGACGAGGGCAGCGCCGATCGTCTCGCCGACGAGATCCGCTTGTCGATCGACTACTACATGGCGCAGCCGGGCTCGCCACCGGTGGAGGAGGTGGTGCTGTCGGGTCCCGGTTCGCGCGACGAGGTACTCGTCGGCGACCTCGCCGCTCATCTGGCACTGCCGGTGGCGATCGCCGATCCGCTGCCCGGTCTCGATCCCGAGGGGCGGGCGGCGCACGACCCGACCCGCTTCACCGTGGCCGCAGGGCTCGCTCTCGGAGGTCAATCGTGAGGCCAGTAAACCTGCTTCCCGACAAGCGCCGGCGGGCGCGCAAAAGCGACGGTCGCCGTGCCCAGATCGTCGTCGCCGGGCTGGCCGTGCTTGTCGTGATGGTCGGCCTCTACGCCTTGACCGCGCGGCAGGCGAGCGAACGGCGCGACAAGGCCGAGCAGGCACGCCTCGAGGCGCAACAGCTGCAAGCGCAAGCTTCGCAGCTCGGCGCCTTCGGCCAGTTCGCGCAGATGAAACAAGCGCGCGAGCAGGCCGTGCGCCAGCTGGCGTCACAACGCTTCGACTGGGAGCGATTCCTGCGCGAGGTGTCGCTGGTTATGCCGCGCAGCGGCTGGCTGCAGGAAGCGGAAGCTTCGGTGTCGGGGCTGCAGAGCAGCGCGAGCGCTCAGCCGACCGCCGCACAACAAACGGCGAGCGAGCCGCAAGCGCGTCTCGCCGGTTGCTTGCGCTCGCAGACCGAGGTGGCACGGCTGATGATGCGGTTGCGTCAGCTCCATCGGGTCAAGGACGTCGAGCTCGTGTCGTCGGGCCAGGACCAAGCCGGCGAGCGGCCCTCGCCGAGCAACTGTGGCTCCTTCTACAAGTTCGAGGTCCGCTTGACCTTCACCCCGGCGCCCCCGGCTAACGAAGCGCCCGAGGGCAGCAACAAAGTCCCCGCGAAGCTCGGAGGCGGCTCGTGACGCTCACAGACCGCGATCGCAAGATCCTCACCTTCGTCCTTCCCGTCCTGCTGGTCGTCGCCTACTGGTTCCTGCTGCTCTCCCCGAAGCGTGACGAAGCCGCGAAGGCCGGCGAGGAGCTTCAGCAGCAAGAGCAGGCGCGCGACGCCGCTCGCCAGCAGCTCACGCAGCTGCAGGCGAATCGCGCGAACTTCGAACGCGACTACGCCGTCGTTGTGAAGCTCGGTAAGGCGATCCCCGCCGATCTCGACATGGAAACCGTGCTCGTACAGCTCGACTCCGCTGCCAAGGGGACGGGCGTCAAGTTCACCAAGATCGAGGTCGGCGAACGCCAGAGCGCACAGGCGGCGAATCCGGCCAATCCGGGCGCCTCCGGCAACGCTCAGAGCGGAACGGGCAGCTCGCAGCCTCCCGCTGCGGCCGGAGGCCAGCAGGCCCAGAGCCAGCCCGGGCAGGCCGCCGAAGCGGCGAACAACGCAAGCCAGGCGAGCGCCCAGCGCAACCAGGCCGCCGAGCAGTCGGGTGTGAACCCCTCCGATACCCAGACCTCCACGTCCTCGGGCAGCGGGCTGCCCGTCGGGGGCGGGGCGGCGGCCGGTGGGGCGCAAGGCCAGGGCGCGGCCTCCACCGCTTCGGGCGCGCTCGACTCGGTGCAGGTCACCCTCACCTTCAACGGCGACTTTCTGCGCCTAGCCGACTTCTTCCACCGTCTGAAGCGCTTCGTGCGGGTTGCGGGTGACCGCCTGCTGGTGCGCGGGCGCCTGCTCACCGTCGAGTCCCTGCGCTTCACCAGCGACGAAGAGAAGTTCCCACAGGTGGGGGCCGAGCTCGTGGCCAACGTCTACCTCGCGCCCAAGTCGCAGGGAGCGACGGGTGGCGCCACGCCGCAGGGCCCGGCCCCGTCGACGACCGTGTCAAACCAGGCGACGGGCAACTCGTCAGGTACCGCCACGCCCGCCGCCACGGCCGCCCGGTGAAGCGATGAAGAGCGAAGCGATCAAGGAGCAACTAACCGATATCTGGTACGAGCTGCGCGAGCGTCGGCTGCTTCCGGTCGCGCTCGGGCTGGTGGTGCTCCTCGTCGCCCTGCCGGTGTTGCTGCTCGGCAGCGGCGGAGGTGGGAGCACGGCGACGAGCGTCGCACCTGTCCAGCCGCCCACGCAGAGCGAGCTCGCGAAGCTCGCGCTCGAGCCGGCCGAGAACGACGCGCGCGGATCGCGGCTCGACACCTTCCGGGCACGCGATCCTTTCCGGCCACCGCGCGGAGTCGACTTCCAGACCAACAGCGGCAGCAGCGCCAGCGGCAGCGGCTCGCTGCCCACTCTCGGCGTCAGCTCGTCGGGCGGTTCTAGCGCCGGCGGAGCTGGCGACAGCGGCGGCACGGGTGCAAGCGGCGGCACCGGTGCGAGCGGCGGTGGCGGCAGCAGCGGCGGGGGCAGCGGCACCACCAAGGTGCAGCGCACCACCGCGAGCTACCGCTACGTCGTCGACCTCACCTTCGGTAAGGTCGACAACACACGGCGCTACCGCGGTCTCGACAAGCTCGCGATGCTGCCGAGCGAGAGCCGCCCGCAGCTGATCTTGCTCGGCGTCGAAGGGGCCGGCGACAACGCTGTCTTCCTGGTCGACGCGACCCTCAAGAACACGTCCGGCGAGGGCAGCTGCAAGCCCGCCAAGGACGACTGCGCGATCCTCACCGTCGGCCCCGGTAACGAGCACCGGCTGCGCGACGACCAGGGGACCGAGTACCTGTTGCGGATCGACCAGATCAGGCGCGTGAAGATCGAGCCGAAGTCCGCCAAGTCCGCTCGAGCTGACGACCAGTCGACCACCGCTCGCTCGGCGCGCGCCGGCGCCGATGCGGACAGCGAGGACACGGGTGCGGGCGGGGTGTTCCGCCGTTTCGAGCTTCCCGTCCTCACCGATCTTGTCACGGTCGTAACCAGCGAAACCC
>BEIR01000175.1 GCA_002898855.1 bacterium HR41 | reverse complement strand
GCCGCGTTACGCATCTAGCGCCGGCGGGCACCGTGTCAGCATTGCGACTTGGTGGGGTCGTGGAGTTCGGCGCGTTCACGAGCCAACTCGACACGTCGGTCGTCAAGGTGGGGCTCGCGAGCATTGCGCGAGTGCTCTCCGCCTCCCTAGGAACGGTGCAGTGGGTCACCAACACGTACCTGATGGCGCTGGCGGTCGGCCTTCCGCTCTGCGGCTAACTTGGCCGGCGCGTAGGCGTCGGGCGCCTGTGGCTGGCGGCGTTGGCGGCGTTCGCCGCCACCTCGGCACTGTGTGCGCTTGCGCCGAACGCCCGCCGGCTGATCGGGCTACGCGTCGTCCAGGGCCTGGCCGCCGGGCTGCTCGTCCCAGCTGGCCAGACGCTTGTCGGGCGGGCAGCCAGCCCCGAGCGGCTCGGGCAGGTCATGGGTGTGCTGGGCATCGCCGTGAGCCTCGCCCCCGCACTCGGGCCCGTCGTGGGCGCGCTTGTGCTCGAGGTCGCGCCGTGGCGCTGGCTGTTCGTGATCAACGTGCCGATCGGGCTCGGCGGCTTGCTGCTCGGGCTTCGGTTAGTCCCGCGCGGCGCACCGGAAATCGTCCCGCCGCTCGATCTGAAGGGTGTGGTGCTGCTGAGCACCGGCCTCCCCGCCGCCGTGCACGGGCTGACGCAGATCGCCGAGGGCACCGTGCCCACGGACCCGGCCACCGGCGCCGCGCCGCGCTCACGCTCGCGCTCGCGTTGACCCCGCTTATCGCGGCCGTGCACGCGGCGGTAGACCGCAACCAGTTGGCCGATGCGGCCACGCAGCTCAACATCGTTGTGCCCCTTGGCGGAGCCCTCGGCGGGGCACTGCTTGCGGTCGTCGTCGCCCGGGAGCTTCCCCAGGGAGCTGAACGCGCCTTCCACGTGGCCTTCTGGTGACGTCGAGCAGTACGCGAGTCGCCAGCCCAACGCGACGTTCGAGATCGTCGATCGCGCCGGGTTCGGCCTGCCCCACCTAGACGAGCCGGCATCCGCGGCACTCAGTGCCGAGTACCGACACCCGCGCACGCAGCGCTGGTCGCGCACCGTCGCGGTGTTCGACACCTTCATCTTCGTGACGCCCGAGTACAACGACTCGTTCCCCGGAGCGCTCAAGACGGCCGTCGACTCGCTCTTCCGCGAGGGGCAGGCGCGCTGTCGAGCACCTGCGCCAGCTCGTCGCCGAGCTCAAGCTCGCCGACGTCCGCACCCAGATCGCGCTATCGCTCTTTCACGACTTCAAGGACACGCGGACGTTCCAGCCCGCCCCGCACCACGAGGCGACCCTTCGGCGCATGCTCGACTAGCTCCTCGCCTGGGCCGAGGCCCTGAAGTGGCTGCGCAACCGCGACGCTACGCCCGCCGAGGACGGGCGGGAACGGGTGTTGTGTGAGCGATTCGCTGCTGCAGGAAGCCGCTCCCGCGCGCGGGCCGAGCTTCGCTGCGAAACCGCTGACCACGTGACCTATCACTACTCACTATGACTCGCCACAGCGCTGTATCGCCGGGTGACGCGTTCGCCAAGGTGGCGAGCATCGGCGCCTCGCGCATCGGCGACTCTGCGGCGCATGTTCGCAGACAGATCCAGCGCCTCACGGCGACCCAGCCACGACCGCGCACTTCTCGGTCTCACGGTTGCTGCACTCGCGGCGGCGTCAACGACTGGCTGCGCCGGTACCTCGGCGTCGTCAGCGGGCCGTCCCTCAAACGCACAGTCGACGGGCGATCAGAGGCTCGTGGTCGGAGCGGCAGCGTCGATGAAAGAAGCGCTCAGCCGTTGCGCACCCCCCTTCGGGCGAGAGGAGGGCACAAACGTGGCGCTCGCGTTCGCAGGCTCGGACGAGCTCGCCGCCCAAATCCGCCAGGGAGCCAGTATCGACGTTTACGCCTCAGCGAACACGCAACTCCCGCGTGCGCTCCAGAGCGAGGGACGGCTGAGTCGTTCCGTCGCTTTCGCAACTAACGAACTCGTCATCGCGACACGGCGCCCGTCGTCGGTCCACTCGCTCACCGACCTGACCAAAAAGGGAGTGCGGCTGGTGTTGGGCTCGCCTTCGGTACCGCACGGTGCCTACGCACGAATGCTGCTCGCCCGCCTTCCAGCGGCAACCCGGCGAGCGGTCCTTGCCAACGTTCGCTCAAACGAACCAGACGTGAAGAGCACCGTCGGCAAGCTCCTTACCGGAGCGGCCGACGCCGGCTTCGTGTATGCCAGCGATGTCCGCGCAACTCACGGGAAACTCGCTGCACTGAGGCTGCCGCCAAGGCTCCAACCGCGCGTTGTCTACGCCGCCGGTATCGCGTGGCGGTCGCGCGCACCGCGTCTTGCACGCGCCTTTCTACGCGACCTGCGTTTCGGTCGCTGCCAGCGCGCCCTGCGCCAGGCGGGCTTTGGGCCGCCGCCGAACCGTAACAAGCAGTGACATGCACAACGGCACCGGAGCCGGGGGGCGCGCCCTACGCCTGATCGAGCCGTTAACGCGCCCAGGGTCGTTGCGGAGTCGCCGATCGCGCGTGCGCCAAGTATCGCAAGCTGCGATCGCACACGCCGCTGTCGTTACTGCGGCGGCGGTGTGCTGTGCTGCTCTCGCTGTATTTCTGCTTTTGCCGCTCGTGGCGCTACTCAGCACCGCCCCGCCACACGCGGTGATCGCTGCACTGCGCGACGGCGAAACACTGACAGCCTTGGGGTTGAGCCTGCGCGCCAGCGCCCTCGCGCTCACGCTGACGATCGTGATCGGCACGCCGGCGGCCTACTTCATCGCTACGCGCCGGTTCCCGGGACGACGAGCTGTGTTGACGGCTGTCGAGTTACCGATCGTCCTGCCCCCGGCCGTCGCTGGACTGGCGCTGCTCTCAGCGTTCGGCCCCGAAGGGCTTGCGGGCGGCGCCTTGAGCGCGGTCGGGATCAGGTTGCCCTTCACGTTCGGTGCCGTCGTCGTGGCATCGATGTTTGTCGCCTCACCTCTTTACATCCGTAACGCAATCGCGTCGTTTGAACAGGTCGACCGTCGCCTGATCGACGCTGCACGCAACCTGGGAGCGTCCGAGCTACGGGCATTCCTGCGCGTTGCGGCGCCGATCGCAATGCCTGGCCTGACCGCCAGCGCCGCGATCGCCACAGCGCGGGCGCTCGGCGAGTTCGGCGCGACACTGATGTTCGCCGGTTCGCTGCGGGGCAGCACGCAAACAGCCGCGCTCGCGATCTACGAACGTTTCGCCAGCGACACCACTGCTGCCTTCGCACTGTCCATCGCTCTGCTCGCACTCGCGGCAGGACTCTTGGCGGCAGCGAAGCTGCATTCAGCCAGCGCCGGTCTGGCAAGCATCAGCAGGCGTTGACCTTGCCAGCGGCGCCGAGCGCCACGCGCTCGACGCTGTCGGCTCGTCCAGCAGGAGCAGCTGGCCGACGGTAGGCGCTCGGAAGACGGTCTTGACGTGAGACCGTTCAAGTACGACGCTGCAGCTGTCTGAGCACCTCTAACGACTGGAGAGCCATGCCCGCGACAACACGAGAGATCTTCAACCCTCGCACCGGGCAGCGGATGCGCTTCTTGCGCACGGCGGCCGACACCAACGGCGAGCTGCTGCGCATCGAGACCGTGAACCCGCCGAACGGCGTCGCCGAGCCGATGCACGTGCATCCCAAGCAGGAGAGTCGTGCGCACGTGGTAGCGGGCACGCTGCGTTTTACCGTCGCCGGTGAGGAGCGGCACCTAGGGCCGGGGGACTCGATAACGATCCCTGCCGGCGTGCCCCACCACTTCCGCAACGATGGCAACGAGGACGCAGTCGCCATCCAGGAGTTCCGCCCCGCGCTGCACTCCCAACAGTTCTTCGAGACCTACTTCGATCTTGCGCGCCGAGGCGAACTCGACGAGCAAGGCAAGCCCTCCTTGCTTCGCGCGGC
>BEIR01000174.1 GCA_002898855.1 bacterium HR41 | reverse complement strand
CCGATGGTGGTGCTGGGCGGGCGAGCGCCGGCTTTCCGCTGGGGGCAGGGCTCGCCGCAAGAGATCGACCACGTGCCTTTCGTCGCGCCGCTCACGAAGTTCGCCGCCACCCCAACCAGCACCGACGAGATCCCCGCTCTCGTCGATCGCGCCTTCGCCGAGGCGGCCAGCGCACCGACCGGCCCCGCGTTCGTCGACTTTCCCCTCGATCTCGTGTTCATGGAAAGCGACGTCGACGCGACGGCGCCGGTCGAGCTGCCCGACCCTGCGGCGCTTCCGCCAGCCTCGGGCGAGGCGCTCGAGCGTGCCGCGGCGGCGCTCGCCACCGCCGAACGCCCGGTGGTGATGGCCGGCACCGGTCTCTACTGGGCGCGCGGCGAATCGGCTCTGCGCGAACTGTGCGAGCAGCTGCGCATACCGGTGTTCGCCAACGGCCTCGCGCGCGGTTGCCTGCCGCCATCGCACGAGCTGTGGTTTTCGCGTGTGCGCTCGCACGCCCTCAAGCAGGCTGACGTGGCGCTGGTAGTGGGAGCTCCGCTCGACTTCCGCCTCGGTTTCGGCGGCGCCTTCGGCGAGGACACCAAGCTGATCGTCGTCGCCGACGTGCGCGACGAACGGCCGCTGCCGCGCCCGGTGCACGCCGAGCTGTACGGCGGCGTCGCCGCCACCTTGCGCGAGCTAGCGCGAAGCGGCGTGCGCGAACCTGCTGCGCGCGAGCGCTGGCTCGGCGAGCTGCGCGAGCGGGAGAGCGAGCGGCGCGCCGCCGAGCGCGCCGAGCTCGAGGACGGGCGCGCACCGCTCCATCCGCTGCGCGTGATCGGCGAGCTGCAGAAGGTGCTCGAGCCCGGGGCGATCGTGATCGGCGACGGCGGCGACTTCGTGTCTTTCGCCGGGCGTGTGATCGAGGTCGACGAGCCGGGTTGCTGGCTCGATCCCGGTCCCTACGGCTGTCTCGGTTCGGGTCCGGGCTATGCGCTCGCCGCCAAGCTTGCACGGCCCGAGCGCCAGGTGTGCCTGTTGCTCGGCGACGGCGCGTTCGGCTTTGCTGGGCTCGAGTTCGACACGTTCGTTCGCCACGGTCTGCCGATCGTCGCGGTGATGGGCAACAACGGCATCTGGGCGCTCGAGAAGCACCCGATGGAGTTCGTTTACGGCTACTCCGTTGCGGCCGACCTGCGACCGGGGACGCGCTACGACCTGGTCGTGGAAGCCCTTGGCGGACACGGCGAGCTTGTCGAGCGGCCCGACGAGCTGCTACCGGCGCTCGAGCGGGCGTTCGCTTCCGGCAAGCCGGCGCTCGTCAACGTCCTCTGCGATCCCGGCGTCGTCTACCCGCGTAAGGCGAACCTCGCCTGATCGTTCTGCTTCGCCTCGCTTCGCCGACCGGGCGAGCGCGTCTGCGGTCCAAGACGGCGCAGAGCGAAGCCGACATAAGGGGAAACCGCCCGCATCCTGCGGGCGGTTTCCTAAGTCGGCCCCATCAGGACGGGCAGGGGTACGTGTCGTGAAAGGGCCTTGGTGGTTCGGGCGGCGGGAGGCGCCGTTGTGCACGGCTACGCCCGAACCGTATGTGCTGCCCAGGCTTTTGGCCTGGGCACTGAGCACTATAAACCAGCCTCGCGCGGCGCGCTAGCTGTCTCAGCAAACTCGACGGTTGTTGCACCGGTTTCTGGTGCGATTGCGTGAGCGATACCGTGCAAAAGGTCGTGCTCGCTGACGGTGAAGCGCTCGACCCCGAGTGCGGAGAGGGTCTCCGTCAGCAGCACGCCGCCGGCGACGATCGTCGCGGCGCGATCGGGGTGCAGGCCGGGCACCTTGCGCCGCTCGGCGAGCGGCAGCTCGGCGAGCCGGCCGGTGAGCTCGCGCGCTCGCGCGAGCGACATCGTGTAGCCGTGAACGCGAGCGGGGTCGTAGGGATCGAGGCGTTGATCGATCGCCGCCAACGACGTCGCGGTGCCAGCTACGGCGATAGCGGCACCGACAGCGGGCACCCCCCTTGCCGCGCCGCCATCCGGGCTCGCCGCGGGCCGCGTCGAGGTGGCGGCGGGTGCGGCGAGCGCCTCGGCGAGGCGGGTGCGGGCGTCGGCCGCGAGCGCTTCGAGCTCGCTCGCGCGCGGCGGGTCGTGCGCCAAGTAGCGCTCGCTGTGGCGAACGACGCCGAGCGGCAGGGAGACCGCGAAGGTGGGCGATCGGCCGGGTAGGCCGGTGACGATCTCGGTACTGCCGCCTCCGACGTCGACGACCGCTACAGACTGCGATCCCACCGTAGGCTCGGCGCTCGGCGGTTTCGCGGCCTGCGCGGAGCCGCGGTTCACGGCCGGCGTCAAGCCGGTGGTCGCGCCGAGGAACGTGAGGCACGCCTCCTCTTCGCCCGACAGCACGCGCAACGCCAGACCGGTCGCTTCGGCGAGGGCGCGCACGAACGCCTCGCGGTTGCGCGCTTCGCGAACTGCCTGGGTGGCGACGGCGACCGTGCGCGCCGCGCCGAGAGCGCGCGCGTCGCGCACGTAATCGCGGGCGACGGTGACCGTGCGCGCGATCGCGTCCGCGCCGAGCGCGCCGCTCGCGTCGAGGCCAGCGCCGAGACGGGTCACCCGGTTGGCGCGCGCGACCTCGCGCAGCTCGCTGCCGCTCGCGTCGGCGACGAGCAGCCGCGTCGAGTTCGTTCCGATATCGATCACCGCGACGCGCACGGTCGCCGATGGTACGGCCACGCGGCCTGCGCCGGCCGCCGCCACTGTCACAGGAGCGTACGATGCGTCCATGGGTGTGCTCGAACAGCTTCTCGGCGTCGTCGACGAACCGCAACGCACGCAGCCGCCGCAGCGCGCCGACGCGCTCGCCGAACTCGTTCTGCCCGATCACGACGGCCGCGACGTGCGGCTAGGCGATCTTTGGGCCGAGCGCCCGGCGGTGATCGTCTGGTTGCGTCACTACGGCTGCGTGCACTGCCGCGCCCACGCGATCGAGCTTGACCGGCGGCGCGAGGAGTTCGAGCGCGCCGGCGGCAGCGTGTGGCTAATCGGCCAAGCAACGCCACGCCACGCCGCGCACTTCCGGCGCAAGCTCGAGATCGCACTGCCGGTGCTCGCCGACCGTGAGCGCACCAGCTACAAGCTCGCCGGCGCGAAGATCGCGACGTTTGGTGAGCTACTCGGCGCGAAGAGCCTGTCGGCCGGTACCCAGCAGATGTTGCGCTCGTTCGGCCGTGTGCGCCAGGGGCGTGTGGTGGGGCACCCTGCACAGCTTGGCGGTGCGCTCGTGATCGCGCCCGACGGTCGCGTGGTGCACGCCCACATGGCCGAGGACGCCGCCGACAACGCCACCGCCGACGAGCTCCTCGAGGCGCTGCGCAGCGCGGTCGAGCTGGCGGCTTAGGGAACGAGCGCCGTGGAGACAAGGGGCTATCGCGTCCTACCCGCCAGCGACGCGTTCTGGCGACCGTCGAACCAAATGGGTGTCCTGAACACCGACCTCGCCCGGCAGCTTGGCGCCCGCGAGCTGGGCGCGAGGCTATGGCGGCTCGCCCCGGGACAGGCGTCGACGCGCCACCGCCACCGGCGAACCGAAGAGTTGTACGTGCTGCTCGAGGGGACAGGGCGGATGCGCGTGGGCAGTGAGGTGCTGACGCTCGCCCCGCTGAGCGCGGTGGTAGTGAGCCCGCGCACCGTGCGACAGCTGTTCAACGACACCGACAGCGACCAGTTGTGGCTCGTCGTGGGGGCACCGACCGAGCCGGCGAACACCCTCGAGATGAGTCCCGAGGAGCTCGCCGATCTCTACCCCGACGGCCCCCGGGCTCTACCGCCCGAGCTCGACAGCGGGCAGGGCGCGTGATCGCCGCTCGCTGCGCGCTTGACTGAGGCAGAGGGGTTGCTACCCTTGCTTCCCGCGACGCGGGGTGGAGCAGCCAGGTAGCTCGCCGGGCTCATAACCCGGAGGTCGCGGGTTCGAAT
>BEIR01000173.1 GCA_002898855.1 bacterium HR41 | reverse complement strand
GATCGGACCCTCGGGGTGCGGCAAGAGCACGCTCTTGCGCTGCCTCAACCGCATGAACGACCTGATTCCCGGCGCAACAGTCGCGGGCAAGATCCGCTACCACGGCCAAGACATCTACGACCCGAACGTCGACCCGGTCGAGCTGCGCAAGCTGATCGGGATGGTCTTCCAGAAGCCCAACCCGTTCCCGAAGTCGATCTACGACAACGTCGCCTACGGTCCGCGCGTCACGGGGATTAAGGGCAACCTCGACGAGATCGTCGAGCGCGCCCTGCGCCGAGCGGCGTTGTGGGACGAGGTGAAGGACCGGCTCAAGGACAACGCTTACGGACTGTCGGGCGGCCAGCAGCAGCGCCTTTGCATCGCTCGCTGCCTGGCGGTCGAGCCCGAGGTGATCCTGATGGACGAGCCCTGCTCGGCCCTTGACCCGATCTCGACCGCGCGCATCGAGGACCTGATGGTCGAGCTGAAAGAGCGCTACTCGATCGTGATCGTCACGCACAACATGCAGCAGGCGGCACGAGTGTCGGACATGACCGCCTTCCTGACCGTCGAGAGCGACGACAAGGGCGAGCGGGCCGGCGAGCTGATCGAGTACGGACCGACCGAGCGGATCTTCACCAACCCTGCCGATCCGCGCACCGAGGCCTACGTGACCGGAAAGATGGGTTGAGACGATGCCGGAGCGGGCGCGCAAACACTTCCAGGACGAACTCGCCGAGCTCGAGCAGCAGACGCTCGGCGCTCTCGACATGGTCGTCGGCCAGCTCGACAACGCGATGGAGGCGTTGATCCGCCACGACGTCGAGCTATCGCACCTCGTCGTGGCCGACGACGACCGCCTCGACGGCCGCTATCTCGAGGTGCACCAGGGCGTGCTCGGGTTGATCGCCCGGCAGGCGCCGGTCGCGGGCGACCTCCGTCTGGCGGCGGCGCTCCTGCACGTCATCCGTCACGCCGAGCGGATGGGCGACCACTGCGTGAACATCGCCAAGCTGGTACCGCTCGACGATCCGCAGCCGCGCACCGACGACCTGCTGCTCGAGAAGCTCGCACGGATGGGGCAGCACGCGCGCCTACAAGTCGTCCAGGCGCGCCGTTGTTTCGCCGACCGCAATGTGCAGATGGCGCTCGACCTGGTGCGTCTCGACGACGAGATCGACCGTCTCAACCGCGAGTGCTTCGACCGTGTCGTCGAGATCAGCGACGACCTCGACCTGCGCGAGTGGGGCATGCACATGATGCTCGCCGCGCGCAACATCGAGCGCATCGGCGACTACGCCGTCGATGTCGGCGAGCAAACCGCGTTCGTGGTCACGGGGCTTTTCCAGGAGTTCCAGGACGCTTCCCATCCCGAGCTGTCGCCGCAGGTCGATTCGGATGCGTGACGCCGGCTGCTCGCGCTACTCGCGCTAGTCGCTGCGCACAATGATCCGCCAGCCGTCGATCGTCGCCAGGAGCCGCCAGCGCTCGCGCGCTGCCCGCCCGAGGCTCGCGCGCAGCTGAGAACCGCGCCGCTCCTTCGCGGTCGGGATGCGCGGGTGGTCGAGCGCGTAGCGCGGCAGCTTGGGCTGCGGTCGCTCCACAGCGACGATCGGCACACCGAGGATGTAAGCCGCGTGCGTCTGGAAGGGACGATCGACGCGCAGTGTTCCCGCTTCGATCAATCTGCGGGCGCCAGCCAAGCCCTCGCCCGCGCTGCTCGCCGGCACCCGTGCGCCGATCGCCGCCGGCGCAGCAGCCAGAGCGCGCGCGAGCGACGCCTCGGCGTCCATCCGCTCGCGCACGGCGCCGAAGCTCGAGGCGAGCGCCGCCCCGGCGACCAGCAGCCCAGCTCCGGGCACGAGAGTGGCGAGCGGCGAGCGGCGCGCACCCCGCCCGTCTACGAACGCTACGACCTGCACTAGACCGACGGCGGCGAGGGCAGCCGCGAGCGGCACGATCGGCGCGTAGTAGCGAGCGTTGCCGGAAAAGCCGAGAGCGGTGCTCGCCGCAACCGCTGCGACCCAGGCGAACGTGATCGCTAGGAGCCACCGAGCCGCGCCCGTTGCGCGCCTGCGCCGCGCCAACAGCGCAAGCGACGCCACGACGAGACCGGCGAGCGTCACCGGACCGAGGAGGCGCGCTGCCTCTCCGAGCGAAGCGAGAACTGGATCGTCGGCGTTGGAGGCCGCCCACGACGGCCGCGACGCGGCCTGCTTGAAAGCGCCCAGGGGGTCGCCGGAGCCGACCCACTCGGGCACCGTCCACAGCGCGACCATCGCCGCGAGCGCAGCGGCGGCAGCGCGCGGCGAGAACGCTCGCCAGGCGACGAACGCGAAGATCGGTGTCGCCTCCGGTCGCACGAGCACGAGCAGCGCGAGCGCACAGGCGCCCAGGCGTGGCCGACCGGACAGAAGTGCGAGCGCGCCGAGCGCCGCGAACGACATGGCGAGGGGCGCGTCGCTGCCGGCTGCGAAGTAGCGCAGAAAACCGCCCCCGGCTAGGAGCGCAGCGGCGGCAAGCAAGGCTGCCGGCACGGCGAGATCGCGCCGCTCGGGCCACGCGAAGCGCGCGAGCGCGACCGCCAGGCGGGCGGTCAACACGATGCCGACGATCGCAGCGAAGCGCACGGCGAGCACCCACACGGTCGCGGGCAGGGTCTCGCTCACGAGACGCAACGGAGACAGCGCAGCGATGACGATCGGCGGCAACGGTTTCCAGGAAGGACCGGCGCTGGTGTCGAGGCTGCCCTGCACCAGCTCGCGTCCCCACACCGCCCACGCCCAGGGGTCGTACGTCGGTTGGGCGGGCAACAGTGCGGTGCTCGCCAGCGCTAGCGCGGCCGCCGAGGCAGCTCCGAGAACGAGCCGGCGCTGCACCCTCTAGCTCGAACGTAGCGCTCGGCCCGAGGCGCGTACCGGATCGACGAGCCACTCGAACCCTTGCCGCGGCAGCCCCGGTGTCACGCAGCCGTTGGCCTGTGTCGGTCGCTGGCGCGGGAAGGTCGCGAGCGCCTGTCGCTCGCCGCCGGGGACGCGCAGCTCGACGGCGATCGACTCCGGGCCGACAGTTATCACGTTGTAGGCGGGGTGGGGGAAGGCGCGTGTCCGCAGCGACGCGGCCGTACCGGAGTGGGCGACGACCAGCCCGCCGATCCGCCAGGCGAAGGGAACGTGCCGGTGGCCGCCGAGCACGAGATCCACCCCGTTCGCCCCGAGCAGCGCGAGCACGTCGCCGGCGTCAGCGACCTGGTTGCGTTCCCGGCCGGTGCCCGGAATCGGCAAGAGATGGTGGTGGCAGACGAAAACGCGCAGGTCGGCGGGAGCGGCAAGCGCCTCCTGGATCGGCTTGTAGTGCTCGCGGCCGACTTCGCCCTCGTCGATGTCGGGCTTGCTCGAGTCGACCCCGACGATCGTCACCGCTTCACCGTCGATCGTGAGGCGACGCGTCGTTTCGCGCTCGCCGAGCATCGCCTCCCAGTGGAGATAGCCAACGTGCTTGGCGTCGTGGTTGCCGGGTACAGCCACCACTTCGAGACCATCGAGGCGAGCGAGCGCGGCTTTGACGACCTCGTACTGATCGGGGTAGCCCTCGTCGGTCAGGTCGCCACACACCACCACGAGGTCCGGGGCGAGCTCGGCGATCTCAACCAGCACCTGGTCGAGTAGCGCGGGCTCGTGGCGCGCCCCGCCCACGTGGAGATCCGATATTTGCGCGATTACGGTCACGCTGCCTGAGCGGCGAGCCTAGCGACCGGCCGAAGGCCGGTCGCATCGGCTGCCGCTTGCGCGAAGTCGTCACCCGCCCGGCCCGGCGGGGAGGGGAAGCCGGACGGGCACGGGCGCGCGTTGGGCTCGCCCGCTTGTACCAAACGCCACGGGGTCTCGTGGACGAGACGCCGGACGTGCCGCGACGAGAAGCCGTGTGCAAGCAAAGCTGCCGATGCCGCCGAGAGCGTCGGGGGGCGCGTAGGGCCG
>BEIR01000172.1 GCA_002898855.1 bacterium HR41 | reverse complement strand
GCCGCGTCGATCGTGCGACTGTCGGCGAGGTCGGCGCGGTGGCGCAGCCACTGCCACACCTGGGCGCGACAGATCTCGGCGGTGGCGGCATCCTCCATCAGACCGTGGATCGCGACAGCGCCGCGACCCGACAGCCAGGTGGCGACGTAGCGGAGAGCGACCTCGAACGCTCCCACCAACCCCTCCCAGGTGCGCTCGCCCGGTGTGCGGTCGAGCGCCAGCAGGTCGGCGGCGGTGACCGCAACATCCTCGCGCAAGCGGTGACGCTGGTCGCTGCGCTCGCCGAGCACGCGGTCGAACTCGGCCCGCGCCGTGGCCACCGTGTCCGGGTGGGCCACCCAGGTGCCGTCGAAGCCGTCGTCGGCCTCGCGGCGCTTGTCGGCGGCCACCGCCGCGAGCGCTCGCTCACGCGCAGCGGCGTCGGTGCGCGACGGAATCGCAGCGGCCATGCCGCCGATAGCTTGCGCGCGCCGCCGGTGGCAGGTGCGCACGAGCAGCTCGGTGTAGGCGCGCATGAAGGGAACCGTCATCGTCACCTCGCTGCGGTCGGGCAAGAGCGCCCAGCGGTGCGCGCGCAGGCGCTTGATCGCCGAGAAGATGTAGTCCCACCGTCCGGCGTTCAGGCCGAGCGCGCGCTCGCGCAACTCCCAGAGGATCTCGTCCATCTCGAACGCCGCCGGCAGCGTTTCGATCAGCACCGTGACGCGCACCGTGCCGCGCTCGAGCCCGAGCTCGTCCTCGCACAAGCGCAACGCCTCGTTCCACAGCCGCGCCTCGCGATGGGATTCGAGCTTCGGCAGATAGAGGTAGGGGCCGCTTCCCAGCGCTAGCAGTTCGTCGGCACAGTTGGCGAGAAACAGCGCGGCGTCGACGAACGCGCCTGCCACGGGTTCTCTGGCCCAAGCGAGATGCCGCTCGGGCAGGTGCAGCCCGCGGACGCGCACGAGCAACGTCGCGGGATCCTCGCGCAGGTGGTAGCTGCGGCCGTCCGGTGCCACGAAGGTGATCGTGCGCCGCACGGCATCGAGGACGTTGGCGTGCCCCTCGACGATATTGCGCCAGGTCGGTGCGGTGGCGTCCTCGAAGTCGGCCATGAAGCAGCTTGCGCCCGAGTTGAGCGCGTTGATCACCATCTTGCGGTCGGGCGGGCCGGTTATCTCGACGCGGCGATCGCGTAGGTCGGCGGGCGGCTCCGGCACCGACCACTCGCCCTGGCGCACGTCCGCTGTCGCCGGCAGAAAGTCGAAGAGCTCGCCAGCGTCGAGCCGCTCTTGCCGCTCGCGTCGCGCCGCCAAGAGCCGGCGCCGCTCGCTCTCGAGCTCGTCGTGCAGGCGCTCCACGAGCCGCAACGCCCGCGGGGTGAGCACGTCGCCGTCGCGAGCGCCGCGAGGAGCGCGGATCTCGACCCTCGTCGGCTGTTCCGGCACGGCGCGCAACATTAATTGCTGTCCCCGCGCCACGTCCGGGAGTCCTTGTTCGACGCAAGGCGCGCCCCGACGCACGGGCGTGCGCGGTTCGTCGCACTACGCTGGCGGCTGTGCGAACGGTTTTCCTCGGCACCTCCGAGCTCGCCGCAGCGGTGCTGGAACGCCTGGCTGCGAGCGCCCACCGCCCGACCCTGGTCGTGACTCGTCCCGACCGGCCGCGGGGCCGTGGTCAGCGGCTCGAGTCCCCACCCGTCGCGCACGCGGCGCGCACGCTAGGGATTCCGGTCTACCAGCCCGAGAACGTCAACGCGTCCGACGCGCTTGCGAAGATTGCGGACGAGCAACCGCAGGTGCTGTGCATGTGTGCCTACGGTGCGCTCCTGGGGGACGAACTGCTCGCTCGCTGGGAGGTGTTGAACGTCCACCCCTCGTTGCTTCCACGCTGGCGCGGCGCGGCGCCGCTCGAACGCGCGCTCGAGGCGGGCGATCCTGTGACCGGGGTTTCGATCATGCTCACGGCGCGCGAGCTCGACGCCGGGCCGGTGGTGTTGCAAGCCGCCGAGCCGATCCTCGCAAGCGACGATTGGGGCAGCCTCTCGGCTCGCATCGCGCCGCTCGCCGGCGATCTCCTCGTCCGCGCGCTCGATCTGCGCCCACCCGCTCGGCCCCAGCCCGCCTACGGTGTCACCTACGCGCCCCGGATCGAGAGAGAGGAGCGCCGCCTCGACCCGGCGCTCGGCTGCGAACGGCTCGAACGGCGCGTGCGGGCGTTCTCGCCGCACATCGGCTGCTACGTCGCGCTCGCCAGCGTGGACGAAGAGGCAGATGGCGGCGAGCGACCAGCCGTAGACGGCAAGCGCTCGCAGCAGCGTCTCGGCGTGCTCGCGGCGCGCGCTCTGCCCGGGGCGCCGAGCGGCGCGCAGCCCGGGTCGCTCGTCGCAAGTGGCGAGCGCCTGTTTTTCGTCGCCGTCGATGGGCTGCTCGAGCTTCAGCGCGTGAAAGCGCCAGGACGCAGGGCGCTCTCGGCGGCGGAGTTCCTGCGTGGGCACGGGCGCACCGTGCCGCGTGTGGAGGTGACGGCGTGAGTGCCAGCGGTCACGGCGCACCCGGATCGCCGCCGCCCGACGGCCAAGCAAGGGAACCGCTCGCGCCCGGCGCTCGCACCGACCGCCTGCCGGGCGCCCCGCGCTGTCCGTCCTGCGGTGCCGGCGCGCTGCACGGCACGAACCTCGCTGGGCGCTACCGCTGCGTCGCCTGTCTGCGCCGCTTTCAGCTGAGTTCGGCGTGTCCGGCGTGCGGGGCCCACTCGACGATCGCGCGCATGTCAGCTACGGCCGACGTCGCCTGCCCGAGCTGCGGGCAGTCGATGCTCCAGCCCGTCTGAGCCCCCGGCGGGCGAGCGACGCTGCACCACCAGCCGCGCCAGCAGCACGCATAGGACGGCGGCGCCGAGGCTGTAGGCGCTCGCGACGTGCAGCACGCGGTCATCGACGATCGGCACGAGGAGCGCTGTCACGAACGCTGCCAGCCCGGTCAGCCAGCACGCGGCCGCCGCCGCCGCGCGCCCCTCGGCGAGCGCGGCTTGGTTGAGCGTTGCCGCCGACAGGTACACCCCCATGCCGAGCGCCATAACCACCAGCGACAGCCGTTCGTAGCCGCCCGATCCGAACAGAAGCCGCATCAGCGTCGGCCCAGCGACCGCCATCGCGAGCGCCACGCACGAGGCGAAAACAGCGATCGCTGCGACCGTCACGCCGACACTGCGGCGAAAGGAGTCGCGCTCGCCCGCCGCTCGCAGCCGCGTGAGGTGGGGGAGGATCGAGGTCTGCACGGCCTGGAAAAGCTGGAGCGGCGCGCGCGCGATCAGAAGCACGTTGAACGCCTGGCCGGCGAGCGCTGCCCCTGCCGTGCCGTCGGTGACCTTGACGAGCAGCGGGCCTGCGTTCAGGAACGTCTGCTCGCAGGCCATGATCACGATCACCGCTCCGGCGAACGTCCCGCCCTGACGCAACCCGCCCGCGAGCTCGCGCGCGCCGCCCGCTGGTGCGCCTCCGCCGGAACTGTGTGGCGCGTTCGCGGGGCGGTAGGGAGCCAGTCGCGGCAGTCCCCACGGAACGACGGTGAGCGACACGAGCGGCGCTGCCACCATGCCGAGCGCCACCGCTGTCTGTCCGTGCGTCACACCGGCAACCGCTGCGAGAGCGAAGAGACAGCGCGTGGTGGCTTCGAGCAGTACGAGCCCGCCGTAGAGGCCGAAGCGCCCGTGCCCGGCAAGAAAGCCACGGGCGAAGTAGCTCGCCGCGTAGGCGAGCACCGTCCCGACGAGTATCCAGTAAAGGGCCGAGCGCCCGCCGAGAACATGGTCTTCGAGCGGCGTGCGCAACGCCCAGGCGAGCGCCGTAAAGACGGCCGCGAGCCCGATTTGGATTGCGGCGGCCGACCGCAGGTGCGCGCTGGCCGGCACGCCCCGCGCGTCGGCATCGGCGATCGAGCGCGACAGAAACTGCTCGACGGGGCGCCAGATCACCGACGCGACGATGA
>BEIR01000171.1 GCA_002898855.1 bacterium HR41 | reverse complement strand
CCGACCCGCCGCCGCAGGTTGCGACGAAGCTGGGCAACGAAGCGCGAGCGGTTTCGCCCTTTCAGTGCCAGTTCTCCGTACTTGACAAGGACGCAGCGCGTCATTCGTCTCCCCTCGTTGGCTGTCGCTATCGCAGCGAGCAGAGACACGGCGACTCGCCCGCGTGCGGCGAACGAGTAGCGGCGAACTGTCCTCGCCCCAATCTACCCGCCACAGCTCCGAGTCACTGTCGAGGGTAGTACCGACAGCGTCAACGCTTCGCCCGTCCTTCTCTCCGACATCTAGCCCCGTCGCTGTCAGAGCGAAGGCCGCAACAGCGACTAGCTAGAGGCACAAACCCCCACCGAGGATCGGTGCGCCTCGCCCCTAGCTGCTTCTTGAGGAGGAAAGCAATGCAGGTAACCGCGCTCCTATGCACACCGCGAGGTCCTGGCGCTGTTCGCAGAGCACAGCATCGAAGTCATCGCACGCCCCGTACTCGTGGAGCGATCGCCTTCTCGCTGGTGCTGATCACCCTCACACTAGCGCTCACTGCCACACCAGCCACCGCTGCCACTTGCGGTCGCGCAGTTCCAGGGTCGTGGAGCTGGAGCGATGACCCGGCCGACGGCGCGTCGGGACTGGCTCCCGAAATCGTTGGTGTAACCGCCCGGGTCTGGGACGACTGCGACGTAGGGATCGCGGTGGTCCTGGCAAACCGCACAAATCCCGGCGATCTCTTGGCCGACGAAAGCGTCGGCATCTACCTCGACACCGACGGCAACTCCGCGACTGGTTCGTCCACATGGAACGGTGCGGACGCTCTGGTCCTCTTCATGGGCGCGATCGGGGAGGACTACCCCCCATACCTGATCCCATATCGCAACGGCGACTTCGACACCTCGGCCGCGAGCGAGCTCACCCCAGCAACGGCTGTTGGCTTCATCGCTCGTGCTGACGTTCTGGGCATTACTCCAGGCGCTGTGGTCGGGGTACGGACAATCGCCATGTGGAGCGGTGTGTACGACGCATACTCGGACTTCGCGCCCGAGCCATGGGCGGCGTCGTTCGCGATGCCGGTTAGCTACGCGGAGCCCAGCCCGCCCCCGCCGCCTGCACCGGCCCCTCCACCGCCCTCCACACCGGCGCCTGCCCCTGCTCCTCCATCAGCGTCCAGGCCTTCCGCTCCTGCGCCACCAAGCACCAGCACACCCACGGGATCCCGCGGCAAGCGGCCGTGCGTAGTTCCACGCTTACGGGGCCTCACGAGGTCACGGGCCGCTCGCAAGCTCAAGCGTGCGAGGTGTCGCTATCGCTTCGTGTGGGTCCGCTCGTCACGGCGACGGGGAAGCGTGGTTTCGACCTCGCCGCGAGCGGGCACGCGTACGGCCCGAGTCGTGACCGTTAGGCTGTCGCGCGGGCGACGCCGCGCTCGAGCGGCAAGCGCCATGCTCGCAGGGCAGATCGAGCGCGTCATCAAGCTGCAAGCACGGCTTGCAGCAGCGCGCAGGTAGGGCAACCTCGACCGGGGGCCCGGCTGACGCGGCGCCCCGCACGATTGCCAAGGGAGCCGGGTCGCTCGGCGGGGCCCGCTGCCTGTTGCGCGACCGCGCACCGACGTCGCGTCTTCCATCCCCTGACTTGTTCTCGGAGCGGAGGGGGAGGGATTCGAACCCTCGGACCGGTTGCCCGGTCAGCGGTTTTCAAGACCGCCGCATTCGACCACTCTGCCACCCCTCCGGGCCGCGTCGACACCGAATGGGGCCGACAACGAGATGGTGACTGCGCTTAACTTGGTCGCGCGCTACGGTATCGCGCGTGGAGCTCTGGTACGCGATCCGCTTCCTGCACGTTCTTGCAATGGCGTTTTTTATCGGCGGCCAGCTGTTGCTGGCAGCCGCGGTGGTGCCGGTGATGCGCGGAAACGACCCTGGAGCACGCATGCGCCAGATCGCCCGGCGCTTCGGGTGGGGCACACTCGTCGCGATCGCCGTCCTCTTTGTGACCGGTGCAGCGATGGCGGGCGAATACCACCGCTGGTCCGATCCGGCTCTGCACGTGAAGCTCACGCTCGTGGCTGTCGTTGCCGGGTTGGTGTTCTGGCATATGCGCCGGCCCGATCTGCGTGCGATCGACGGCGCCATCTTCCTGCTTTCGCTGGCGATCGTCTGGCTCGGGATCACGATCGCCCACTAGGCGGGCTCGCGCCGCGCCCGGTCGCGGCGACTCACCGCAACCGCCCGGGAACGGCGCGTCAGTCGGCGCGGATCTCGGTCGGCGCGCCGTACTCGACGAGCACCTCGGGCACGCGCACGCTGCCGTCCTCGCGCTGGTGGTTTTCGAGCAGCGCGATCAGCGTTCTCCCAACCGCTACCGCTGTGCCGTTCAGAGTGTGCAGGTGGACCGGCGGGGCGTCGGGCGCCGGTCGGTAGCGAACGTTCAGCCGCCGCGCCTGGAAGTCGGTGGTGTTCGAGCACGAAGTCAGCTCGCGGTAGCGCCCCTCGCCCGGAAGCCACGCCTCGATATCGATCTTTTTCGCCGCCGACGCCCCCAGGTCGTCGACCGGGATGTTCACGACGCGGTAAGGGATCTCGAGCGCCTGAAGAATCCGCTCCTGTAGAGCGACCAAGCGCTCGTGCTCGGCCGGCGAGTCCTCCGGGCGCACGAAACAGAACATCTCGACCTTGTCGAACTGGTGCACGCGGAAGATCCCCCGCGTGTCGCGACCGGCCGCCCCCGCTTCACGCCGAAAGCACGGCGAGAAGCCGACGTAGCGGCGCGGAACGGCGTCGGCGTCGAGGATCTCGTCGGCGTGCAGCGACGCGAGCGGCACCTCGGCGGTGCCGACGAGAAACAGCTCGTCGTCCGCCAGGCGGTAGATCTGCTGCTCGGTATCGGGCCAAAAACCGGTGCCGAACAGCGCCCGCTCGCGAACCAGGACCGGCGGGATCACCGGCTCGTGCCCCTCGGCGGCGAGCAGCTCGATCGCCCAGCGCACGAGCGCCAGCTCGACGAGCACGAGCGGCCCCTTGAGATAGGCGAAGCGCGACCCCGACGTGCGCGCCGCCGCCGCCAGGTCGAGCCAGCGACCGGCGAGCTCGACGTGGTCGCGGCCGCGTTTCGCCGCCTCGCCCCAGCTGCGCAGGACTTCGAGCTCGTCGGGCGCGTCGGGCGCCGGCAGGTTGGGCATCGCCACGAGCACGCGCTCGCGTTCGCTTTCGACCGTGCGCAGCTCCGCCTCAAGCGTGCGCTCGCGCCCGGCCAGCTCGCGCATCGCCGCGATCGCCTGAGCGGCATCCTCGCCGCGGCGCTGGCGTTCCCCGATCTCGCGACTCGCCTCCTTCTTCGTCGCCCGTAACCCCTCGAGCTCGGGAAGCAGCTCGCGGCGCCGGCGGTCGAGCTCGAGGAAGCGATCGATAAGGTCCGCCGCTCCCCGTCGCGCCAGCGCTGCGCGGACCCGGTCTGGATCCTCGCGCAGGAGCTTGGGGTCGAGCAAGGCTCTACTTCTCGGCTTCGCAGATCGACCGGTTGCGCCGGCCGGAGCAGGTCGCGAGGAAGTCGGCGACAAGCTCGGCGTCGCGGCCGACGACGATGTTGGCGGGCATGATCTGCCCCGAGAAACCGCCGTTGCGGATGGCGAAAAGAACGTCGTCGCGGCGCACGCGACGCACGTTGAAGTTGGGCCCGTTGGTGCGCTCCCCCGGTTCGAGCTGACCGGCCGGCTTGGAGCCGTAAGCGTTGGCCGCCGAGATCGAGTGGCAACCGCTGCAGCGCTCGTAGAAGATCTCGGCCCCCCGGCGGACGCTGGTGTCGGTCTTGGCGACGGTGATCTTGCCGCCGCAGCCGGAGGCGACGACCGCCGCACCGATCGCAACCAGCGCAGCGACCTTGCAGCGGCTAGCTGGGAAACGCCGTCTGGACGAGAGGCTGATCACGCGGCGGCATATTATCCCGGCCGCCGCCACAGCACTGTCGTCCCTTCACCCGCCCGTATTTCC
>BEIR01000170.1 GCA_002898855.1 bacterium HR41 | reverse complement strand
CGTTCAGCAACGGCTCGCCGGTGACCGGCTACGCCAAGAACTACACCTACGACGACCGCCTGCGCTTCCGCAGCCCGCCCTACTTCCTCGACCCGATGCGGGCCGGCTGGAAGGTGGTCGAGCAGCACGAGCAGGTGCCGGCGCGCTGAGGCGCCGCGGCCGCGCGCCCGTGCTAGAGCGCGGCCGCTGCCGAGCCGATGCCGGCCGCGATCGCTTCGATCTCGGCCGCGGCGCGCTCGAACTCCTCGTCGGCGAGCACCGGCGTGCCCTCGAAGGGGAGATCGCGCTGGATCTCGATCCACGAGCGACACCCCTGGTACTGGGGCCGCACGCGCACCGTCACCGGGCGCGGGATGCGGTACGTGCGGAGCACGATCACGTGCAGCGGAAAGCGCGGCTTCCAGTTGAGACGCTTCTGCGCGTAGTCAGGGGTCCAGACGTGGTAGGGCGTGAGCGCGTCGACCACGCGCGGGTCGGTGACCAGGTAGCTGGCCGCGACCTCGGCGAACGCGCGGATCCGCACCCGATCCGGCTGGGGCACACCGCCGTCCTCGATCAGCTCCTCTGGCGCCGGCTCTGCGCCCTCGGGCCAGACTCCCTCCTCGAGCGCGCGAGACAGCTCGGGCAGGTGCGACTCGCGCACAAGATCGTTGCGCTGGTGGTCGAACGTCGGGTAGAGGAAAAAGCGATCGTGCTCGAGCTCGAAGTGCTTGCCGTCCTCGCGGATGCCTCCCTTGCGGAGGGTCAGCAGCTGCTCGCCCTCCGCTAGAGCGCGCACGGTGATCGCCCACTCCTTGAGTGCTACAGGCATGTTCCTTGGCCTTCGCGTGTCGTGTCGCCAACGATCGAGAGCCGGCCGCTGCTCGGCGGGCGGGCCCGAAGCGGCTGCCGGCCCCTAGCGCCTGCTGCTCGGGGCAGCGGCGCGCTGGAGCCGGGATTTTTGCGGAGAATGTCGGATTTTTCAAGTGTCGCTTCGAGCCTCTTCCATCGGCCGGGCGACGACCTCGTGCACGGCGGCGAAATCGCGGTCGCCGAGTCCGGCGGCGACGGCGCGGGCGTAGAGGCGCTCGGCCACGGTCGCCAGTTCGAGCTCCACGCCCAGGGCGCGCGCTTCGGCGAGGCAGTGGCGAACGTCCTTGAGCATGTGCCGCAGGCGGAAGAGCGGCGCGTAGTCGCGGGCGAGCATCGGCCGTGCCTTGAGGTCGAGCATGCGCGATCCGCTCGAGCCCGCCGCCGCCGCTTCGAGCCAACGCTCGGCATCGAGTTCGGCGCTCGCGACCGCGGCGAGCGCTTCGGCGACGGCGGCGGCGTTGATCGCCGTGACGGTGTTGGCGATCACCTTCGCGAACGCACCGTGCCCTTGCGGACCGACGTGCACCACAAGCTCGCCCATCGCGTCGAACAGCGGGCGGGCGCGCGCCACGTCGCGCTCGTCGCCGCCGACCATGAAGGTCAGCGTGCCGTCCTCCGCCTTCGGGCGCGACCCCGTGACCGGCGCGTCGACGAGGGCGATCCCGCGCTCGCGCAGCTTGGCGGCGAGCGCGCGCGAGAACGACGGTGCCACCGTCGAGCAGTCGACGACTAGGGCGCCCGCTTGGAGACGCTGGCACGCACCGTCCGCCCCCAGGAGCGTGCTCTCGACCTCGGGCCCGTCGGGGAGCATGGTCACCACCGCGTCCGCGCCCTCGGCGGCGACCGCCGGTGTCGGGCAGGCAACGGCACTGTGCTCGCGCGCGAAACGTTCGGCCTTGGCGCTCGTGCGCGTCCAGACGCGCAGCGCGAACCCCGCGCGGGCGAGGTTGCGCGCCATCGGCCAACCCATGATCCCCAGTCCGGCAAAGGCGATCGTGCGCATCGCTTGGGAAGCTACCGCTGCTGCGCGGGGCGGCCGTAGCCGCCGCCGCCCGGCGTCTCGACACGCAAGCGGTCGCCCGGGCGCAGCTCGCCGCTCGCTTTGGGCGGTAGCTCGCGCCCGTTCAAGAGGTTGCGGCCCGGCGCCCCGGGAGCGCCGCCGGCAGCGCCGGGCGGGCGGTGGCGGCGGCGTTCGGTGATCAGTGCGAAGCGCATCGGCGCGAGCGCCTCGAGCTCGCGCACGACGCCGTCGCCGCCCCGCCAGCGGCCCGCACCGCCGCTGCCGCGCCGCACCGCGTAGCGCACACAGCGCAGCGGGAACTCGGCTTCGAGCGCCTCGATCGGCGTGTTGAGCGTGTTCGACATCGACACGTGAACCGCGCTCGGACCGTCCCCGTCGGGACATGCGCCCTGCCCGCCGCCGAGAGTTTCGTAGTAGGCGAAGTCGTCGTTGCCGAGCGTGAGGTTGTTCATCGTGCCCTGGCCGAGGGCGCGACCGAAGGCGCGCAGCACGAGGTCGGCGACGCGCGAGGAGGTCTCGACGTTGCCGGCCGCGACCGCCGCCGGCGGCCGGGCGTTGAGGATCGATCCCTCGGGAGCGATAACCCGCACCGGCCGCAGCGCGCCCGCCGACGCTGGCGCGTCGGGATCGGTGAGCACGCGCACCGCGAACCAGGCGGCCGACAGCGTGACCGCGAACGGGCAGTTGAGGTTGCCCTCGTGCTGGGCGGCCGATCCCGAGAAGTCGAGCTCGAGCTCGTCGCCGCGCACCGTTGCGCGCAGCGCGAGCTCGATGTCGCCCTCTGGCGCCTCGAGGAAGTCGCGTGCTGTGCGCACACCGTCGCCGAGCCGTGCGATCCCGGCGCGGGTGCGCCGCTCGGCGTAGTCGAGCACGTCGGCGAAGGCCCGTTCGAGGCGGTCGCGGCCTACGCGCTCGGCGAGCGCCCGCAGGGCCGCCGCGCCGTGGCGGACACAGGCGATCTGGGCGGTGAAGTCGGCGCGGCGCTCGCGCGGGCGGCGCATCGCGCGCAAGAGCGCGGCGAGCCGCTGCTCGTCGATGCTCCCTGGCCCGGCGATGCGTAGCGGTGGGATCACGACGCCCTCCTCGGCAAGGGTTCGCGACGACGCCGGCATCGAGCCGGGGTGGGGTCCGCCGACGTCGGCGTGGTGGGCGCGCGCCGCAGCGAAACCGAGCAGCTCGCCGTCCGCTGCGTGAACGGGTGCGACGGCCGTTATATCGGGCAGGTGGGTGCCGCCGCGGTAGGGGTCGTTGAGGATCCAGACTTCGCCCGGCCCGGGCCTCTCGGCGATCACCGCTGCCACCGCCGCGGGCATCGCGCCGAGGTGGACGGGGATGTGCTCGGCTTGGGCGACGAGCTGGCCGTGGCGGTCGAAGAGGGCGGTCGAGCAGTCTCGCCGCTCCTTGATGTTCGCCGAGTGCGCCGAGCGCACGAGCACCGCCCCCATCTCCTCGCAAGCGCTGCGCAGCGCGCCCAGAAGGAGGCGCAGCTCGACGGGGTCGAGGCTCGCGCTCACGTCCGGTGCTCCTCGCGCTCGACGATCACGGCGGCGTCACCGAGGCGCGCCCGCCAGCCCGGGGGAACGAACAGCGTCGCTCCGTCGAGCTCGGCGACGAGCGGGCCCTCGCCGGCGACCGCTCCCTGTGCCCAGCGCGCGACCACTGTGGTTCCGCGCCAGCGCACCGGCCGCTCGCCCCTGATCGTGCCCGCCGCCAGGCGGGCGGCGTCGACGCCAGCAGTCGCGGGGGCGATCGCGGCGGCGCGCACCGTCACGAGCTCGATCGGGCTGTCGGGCGCGCTCCAGCCGTAGCGCTGTTGGTGAGCATGGTCGAAACGCGCACGCAGGTCGGCGACGGTGGCGTCGAGGTCGGTCTCGACCGGCACTTCGAACGACTGTCCCTCGTAGCGCACCTCGCAGGCGAGCTCGAGCGTTCCCGGCTCGCCGCCGAGGGCGCTGCGCGCACGGTCGGCGACAGCGGCGAGGGCGCGCCGCAGCACGCGATCGTCGAGCGCGTGATCGCGCAGCAGCACGCTTTCGACAGCGTCGCGGCGGCGCTCGGCCGTCGCGAGCCCGAGCGCCGAGAGCGCGCCGGCGGCGCCGGGCACGACGA
>BEIR01000169.1 GCA_002898855.1 bacterium HR41 | reverse complement strand
GCGGGCGACCGAATTCGGCCCAGGGTGAGCGAGAGCGAACCCATGTTGTGAGATCAACGAGTTTTTGTTCAGGGGGAGGGGAGTGGACGATGGGCGAGAAAGTGCACGCGCACACGGTCGCCCGGAGCGAAGGACGGACGCTTCTTGAGCTGGGAGCGTTCGAGCTTTGCGATTGCGTTCGACATGGCTGCTTGAGGCAGTCCCTACGCCGGGCGACAGACGGTCGGCCGCACGGCGCCGGCATCGCCACTCGCCACGAGGAGCCGCAGCGGTCGGCGCGGGCAGCGAATGCTAGCGCAGCGCAAGCAGGCGCTCGCGTCCAGCTAGTCGCCGCCCTTCTCCGCGCGGATCCGCGCCCGCTCGCGGGTCTGTGCGCGACGCCACTCGCGGATCCGCCCGTGGTCGCCCGAGAGGAGCACGTCAGGAACGCGCACTCCTCGCCACGCCGCCTGGCGGGTGTAGTGCGGGTATTCGGGGGCTCCCCCGAGCGCGCGACTGAACGACTCTTCGAGAGCGCTAGCTGGATCGCCGAGCACGCCGGGGAGTTTCCGCAGTACCGCGTCGACGACAACCATCGCCGGCAGCTCGCCGCCCGACAGCACGTAGGGACCGATCGACACCACGTCGGAGGCGAGGTGACTGTGGACACGCTCGTCGAACCCCTCGTAGCGCCCACACAGCAGCGTCAGTGCTGGCTCGCGGGCGAGCTCCTCCGCTAGCGCGTCGTCGAACTGCCGCCCGCTCGGCGCGAGCGCGATGACGCGGCGCTGCTCTCGTACCGCGAGCGCGTCGGTGGCGTAGCGCGCTTCGAGCGCCGCCGCTACCACGTCGACGCGGATCACCATTCCCGCGCCCCCGCCGTAGGGAGTGTCGTCGACCTGCCCGGCACGAAGCGGCGTCGTCGCGCGCAGGTCGATCGCTTCTATGCGGTGACCGAGCGTCAGCGCACGGCGGACGTGGCGCTGGGCGAAAAACCAGTCGAACCAGGCGGGGAAGAGCGTGAAGATGTCGATGTCCAACTCGCGACCCTTGTGACGCTGTCACGCTCTGTTCGCGCCTCGGGACATCCTGGCGCGCGCCGCTGGCAGCTGACGCTGTGGCACGCTCACCGCTGCGCGGGGCCGCCGAGAAACGCGGCCCGCACGGTGATCGTGCGCCGGTCGAGATCGACCCCTACGAGGGCGTCGGCGAGCAGGGGAACGAGATCGCCGTACCCCTCCACCTCCAGCACCGAGCAAGTAGGCGCTGCTAGCACCCGCTTTACGCGACCAAGGTTACGGCCGTCGTCGCTCAAGACCGCCATGCCCTCGAGCTCAGCCGCGAGCCACTCGTCGTCGCCGAGCTCCTGTTCGACAAGCAGATGCTCGCCTCGCAAAGCATGCACGCCGTCACGATCGCCGATGCCGGCGAGCCGCACGATCGGTCGCGCCTCCGTTCCCGCGCGGCGCTCGATGCGGCGCGCGCGCCCGCCGATGACGACCTCTGCTCCCTCCACCAGGTGCTCAGCGTCGGGCACGGTGACGTAGAAGCTGCCGTCGAGACCGTGCGGACGACCAACGCGTCCGACGCTGACAAGCCGTTTACGCCCCATCGCGGCGCGCCGTGCGCCGGTCTAAGCGACGATGTCGACGAGCACGCGGCCCCCGCGGCGCGCCGCCGCGGCCTTCACGACCTGACGGATCGCTTCGGCGGTGCGACCGGAGCGTCCGATGACGTGGCCGGCATCGCTTTCGGCGACGTGGATCTCGATCACGAGCGCGTCCTCCTCGTCGTCGTGCCACGAGCGGACTTCGACCGCGTCGGGATCGGTTACGACAGAGCGCGCGAGGAACGCGACGAAATCCTCGAGCGAGCCCACGGCTCAGGCACTGTCGCTAGCGCCCGCCTCTTCGCCGGCGGCACTGTCGCCCTCGCCGCTGTCTTCACCAGCAGAGGCGGCAGCTGCTGTGCCAGGCGAGGAGTCGGACGCAGCGGCGTCGCCGGCGGAGTCGGCCGAGGGCTCGGAGCCCGCCGCGGCTCCGCCGTCCGTGGTCGCCTCGGCGCTGCCGGCGGCTTCGGCGTCGCTGCCCTGCTCGGCGGTAGCCGCCCCAGCATTTGCAGCTACGCCGCTGCGGCGAGCGGCGGCAGCTTCGTCGGCACGCACCTCGGCTGCCGGCGGGCGGCCGCGTTCGAGCGCCTCGACGAGCCTGCGCACCGCACGCGTCGGCTGCGCTCCGCGGGCCAGCCAGCCTGCGAGACGGTCGCGATCGATAGCGATCTCCGACGGCGCCCGCTGCGGGTTGTAGTGCCCTAGCACCTCGATGAAGCGCCCGTCGCGGGGGCTGCGGTCGTCGGCGACGACCACCCGCCAGATGGGGTTGTTGCGGTTACCGACGCGTGTGAGACGGACCTTGACCGGCATTCGGACCCGGCAGGTTAGCGGAGCCCACCACTTGCCGGCCGCCTGGCTCGCGGACGCTCGCCCGGGAGGAGATCGAAACGAACCCGGACGGGCACCCGCACGGGCATGTGTTCGGCGGAGGTGCGGGGTCGCTGCGTGCCGAATCGCGGTGAGCGCGGTCGCGGTCGATCGCCGAACGCGACCACTGAACAGGGAGATGCTGCGTCGCTCTCGCCGCAGAGGCGTCTCAGCGCGACAGCAGCGAGCGCAGCGCGCCCAACCGGCCCCGGCTCAGGTCGCGCATCAGCTTGCGCATCGCTTGGAACTGCTTCACGAGCTGGGCGACCTCCTGCGGCGTGGTGCCCGAACCCCGTGCGATGCGGCGGCGGCGCGAGGCGTCGATGATCTCGGGGCGGCGTCGCTCCTCCGGCGTCATCGAGAGGATCATCGCCTCGACGCGATCGAGCTGCCGCTCGTCGAGATCGAGGCCGGCCAGCTGCGACCCCACGCCCGGCAGCATTCCCAGCAAATTCGTCAGCGGGCCCATGCGCCGGACCTGGCGGAGCTGGTCGAGAAAATCCTCGAGCGTCAGCTCGGCCCGGCGCATCTTGCGCTCGAGCTCGGCCGCCTTGCGCTCGTCGATCTCGCGCTGGGCGCGCTCGACGAGCGTCAAGACATCCCCCATGCCGAGGATCCGCTGGGCGATGCGGTCGGGATGGAAGACATCGAAGTCCTCGACTCGCTCGCCCGTCGAGGCGAACATCACCGGCCGGCCGGTCGCTGCTTTCACCGACAAAGCCGCGCCGCCGCGGGCATCGCCGTCGAGCTTCGTGAGCACGAGCCCGTCGAACGGGACCCGCTCGAGGAACGCCGTCGCCACAGCGACCGCCTCCTGTCCGGTCATCGCGTCGAGCACCAGCAACACCCGGTGAGGGCGCACGCGATCGCGGATCGCCTCGAGCTCGGCCATCAACTCGTCGTCGATGTGCAGCCGCCCGGCGGTGTCGACGATCAGCGCGTCGCGTCCGTCGGCGCGAGCTTGCTCGAGAGCCCAAGCGGCGGTGTCGACAGCGCGGCCCGCGGTTCCGCGCTCGTAGACCGGGCAGCCCGTGCGTTCGCCCAGCAAACGCAACTGTTCGACAGCAGCCGGCCGCTGCAGGTCGCAGGCCGCGAGCGCGACGTCGAGGCCGCGCTCGCTGCGGAGGTGGCGAGCGAGCTTGGCGGCCGCGGTCGTCTTGCCCGAGCCCTGCAGTCCGGCGAGGAGAACCACCGCAGGCTGGGCGCGCGGCAACGCGAAGTCGCTGGTAGTGCCGCCGAGAAGCTCGGTGAGCTCGTCGGCGACGATCTTGACCACCTGGTGCGCGGGGTTGACCGCCTCGAGCACCTCGCTGCCGACCGCGCGCTCACGCACACGGGCTGTGAACTCGCGCACCAAACGGAAATCGACATCGGCTTCCAACAGCGCGAGCCGGACCTGGCGCAGCGCGCGGTCGACGTCGTCGGGCGAGAGCCGCCCGCGCGCACGAACCCCCCCGAGCGCTTCCTGCAGCCGTTCCGACAGCGACTCGAACACGTTGCGAGGCTACTCGACGAAAGCGGCGGCGAACGCCTGCGCGTCGAACGGTCGCAGGTCGTC
>BEIR01000168.1 GCA_002898855.1 bacterium HR41 | reverse complement strand
AGCGGCACCCAGCCCGGCAGGTAGAGGCGCTGGTTGGAGAGGATGTAGCCGCCGACGGCGAGCGCGAGGATCACGCACCCGACGAGCGCGAGAAAGTCGCGCAGGTTCTTGCGGATCGCCTGCCTCACGGTCCCGCCCCCGTTCGTGCCGAGTTGAGATCCGGGCGCTGGTTGCGGTAACAGGGGAAGGTGGTGTTGACGGGCGGGCGCTGGGCGGGACGCACCGGCCGCGTGCCGAGCGGCTGCAGCGGGAAGTTGCCGAGCATCGCGCCACCCGGAAGCGTCTCGGTGCGCACACGCACACTGCCGCCACCGGTCTGGAAGCGCGTGTAGAAACCGTTGCCGTCGAAGTTCTGCGATTCGCCCGCGAGCCCGACCATCGACTGGAAGAACTCCTGGTAGTTCTTGAGCCCAGTCGTGAGCGGCCCGTCCTGGATGACGACGTCGCCCGTCGGCAAGAGCACGTCGAGGGCGCAGCGGTTGACGAGATCAGCCTGCGGCAACAGCCGGATCGTGCCGCCGGTGAGGGTCGCGAGGTTGCGGGTGGCGGGACGCAGGTCGGCCACCAGACCGCGCAGCTCGGCGGTCGAGAGCAGCGCGCGCACCTCGCGGATCCACGGGAACGCGGCGTCGATCGTCGCCGGCGTTTCGCGCACGCCCGGGAGGATCTCGCGCGCGAACGCGCGCGTCGGGGGGAAGGAACGGTCGAGGCTGGCGAGCGCCTGACGGGCGCTGCGCAACGCCCCGGGCAGGTTCTGGACGGTGCGGGCGACATTGTCTTGTTCGGCCGCGAAGGCGGCGACCGTGGTGTTGAAGTTCGAGATCAGGTCTTTGAGCTGCTCTTCGCGGCTGACGAGCGCTGCCGACACGCGTTGCTGCGCAGCCACCAGGCGCGAGAGGTCGCGCGCCTCGAGCCCCCGTAGCGCGTCGTTGACGACGGCAGTGCCGCGCAGCGCCTCGGGCGCGTCGACGAGCGAACGGTTCAACGCCTCGCCCGCTGTCAGACCTTGCACCTCGGGATCCTGGTCGGCGTCCTCGCCCGGTGTCGGGCTGCCGCCGACGGCTCCACCGTAACCCTGGACGAGCTCCTGCAAGCGCTTGCGGGTATCGGCTCGCAGCGAGTCGAGCACCTGACCGAGTTGCACCGTCGAAGCCGTCTGCGCGAGCGGGATCGTCGCGCCGTCCGGCAGCGTGGGCGTGCCCGGTGTGCCGGGGTTGAGGTCGACGAAGAAGTTGCCTTCGAGGAAGATGCGCGGTCGGATCTTCAACGTCGCGTCGCGGTGGATCGGCAGCGCGTTGCGCTCCAGCTTCATCACCACGACGCTGGCGCTCGCGCCGCGCCCGGCAGGCTCGACGCGCACCACCTTGCCGACTTCGACGCCAGCGATCCGCACCGGCGAGCGCGCACCGATGTTCTTGGCGTCGGCGAAGACGGCCCGCAGCTCGAACTGCTGCCGGAACGGGTTGGCGCGGCTGAAGCCGAAGTAGGAGAAGAGGACGATCACGACCAGCGTCAGAACGCCGGCGCGTAGCGGCGATGTCCCGTCGCGCAGCCGCCTCACCGCTGACCCTCCGTGCGCGTGCCTTGGTTGCCGGGCACGTTGCCGATGACCGTACGACCGGGCAGCCACGGTTCGTTACCCGCCTCGCACTCGCGCGGCTGCCCGGGCGAGGCGGTGTTCGGGTAGAGGTTCGTGTGCAGGTAAAGCGTCGGTGCGCCGCCCCCGTTCGCCGGTCCGGACGACGGCCCTGCCTCCGAGTTCGGCCCAAGCGGCGGCGACACGACGATGAACCGCTGCCAGGTGCCGGTCCGGTTGCCCTCCGATAGGTGGTCGGACACGTTGCGGAACCAGAGCGTCACGTAGTTGCAAGTCGTCTGCACGGGCGCCAGGAAGGCGATCGCTGGCCGCAATGCCCGCGCGAGCCGCGTGAACTGACCGAGCCCCCGCTCGACGAGGGGGTCGGCCGCGAACTCGGCGAGTGTGTCGAAAACGTCGGCCGCGCGTTCGTTGAGCGGCGGCGTGCGCGGCAGCGTGCGCGTGCCGGCGGCGAGCGCGTCGGCGATCGTTGCGGCCGAGCGCGACAGCGCCGCGATGCCGGGACGCAAATCGGCAAAGAGCGCTGCCGAGTCGCGCAGGAACGGCCGCTGCTTGGGGAACTCGCGCGTCGCAGCCTCGAGCGAGGGAACGGAGCGCGAGATCGTCTCCTGCAAGTAGGGGCGCGCGACGCGGGCGAGCGCGGTGAAGGTGGTGTCGAGGTTCACGAACAGCGCCGCCTGCTGCTCGGCGACCGGTGCCACCTCGGCCGCTGCCCGCTCGAGCGCTGGGAAGAAGCGGTCGAGTCGCGTCTCCGGCGCCGCCAGGTTGGCCATCACTGCCCGCAGGTCGTCGAGCAAGGCGGGGAAGCGGGCGATCGCGGTGTTGAGGTCGGCACCGCGCCCGGCAAGGCCGGTGCCGAAACCCTGTAGGCCCCGCTGCTGACCGGCTCGTGTGCGCCGGTCGAACATGTTGAACAGCTCGTCGAGCTCGACCGGCCTGGGCCGTGCCGCTGCGAGCGACAGGATCGCACCCGCCCGTAGCGGCCTGCGCGAGCTGCCCGGTCGGATCTCGAGGAACTTGAGGCCGAGCGTCGAGCGCGGACGCACCAGAACCGTCGAGTCGGCTGGTAGCGGCTCGACCACCTTGTCGAGCTTCAGCGTCAGCTCAGCGAACGGACGTCCCGCGCGGTCGCGCCGTGCGCGTATCGCAGAGATCACTCCCACCCGCGTCCCGCCGATGCGCACGTCGTTGCCTCTGACCAGGTTGGCGGCGTCCGGGAGCCGCACCTTGACGTCGTAGGTCGGCACGAACGGCAAACCGCGGTTGGCGTTGTAGGCGAGGAACACGGCGATCACCGTTACGAGCACCGTTACGGCACCGACGAGCACCGGACTGCCCGCCAAGGCTGTGGCGCCGCCGCGTCGCCTCACCGCCCGTCACCTCCCAGCAGGTAGTCGAGGAGCGGCTGCGCGTCGCGCAGAGCCGGCGATCCCTGCCGTGCGTTGGCGCGCAGGCGCCGCAGCGCGCGCTCGCGCTCGGCGCGCACCTGATCGCCCAAGAGTCCACCCAGCACCGATCCGGTCGCCGGCACGTTCGACGTCTGCGCGCCCGCGCCGGACCCCGACCCGGCGCGCGCCGCGCGTGCTTCTCCGGCAGCATTCGCGCTCGCGGAAGCGCTCGCGCTCTTCGGTCCGAAGGTGGCGATGCAGCTGCTGAACTGTGTTGCGGTGTAGTCGGTGCACTGGTTCACCAGCAGGCGTGCCCGCAGGTAGTGGCCGAGGGCGTCGAACCCGTTCGTCGACGTGGTGCCGTAGAAGAGCGTTTGCAGCACGTAGTCGATCGCCCCTGTGCGGTCGAGCGAAGCAGTAACCGCTGCGAGGTCGCGCGCCAAGGGCTCGAGCTCGCGGCCGAAATCGCCTAGCTGGCGGACGATGTCGAGCGAGCTGACGAGCGCCGGCCGGCCGCGCTCGGTCGCACGCCCGAGGCTCGTTACGGCCGGTACCGAGGCGCGCGAGAACGGTCCGAGCAGCTCGAGGACGCGCGAGATCTCCGTTCCCGAGCGGTTCAGGTCGCGTGCCACCGGCGTGGCTTGGTCGACGAAGCCCTCGAGGTCCGCCATGAGCGGCCGCAACTGGCGCAGAAAACCGGGCAGACGGGCGATCGAACGGCGGATGTCGGCACGGCGCTCGGCCGATGCCTGGCCAGTGCGGTTCGCTTGCACGATGAAGTCGGCAACCTGCTCGCGCTCGCGCGCCAACGGTGCCAGCACGCGATCGGACTCCTCGGCGAGCCGCGCCAGGATCCTGTTCTGACGCGCGAGGGTCGCAAGCACGCGGTCGGTCTCGCGCAGCGCCGGGTTGGCGCGGTGGATCACTTCGTTCAGTTCGCGCCCGCGGCCAGCGAGCCCGGTTCCGAGCTCGTCGACGACGATCGCGAGCCGCTGCCGGAAAGGCAGCCGCATCACGTCGTTGACGAGATCGACATCGACGGGCGTG
>BEIR01000167.1 GCA_002898855.1 bacterium HR41 | reverse complement strand
TTTGCAGACCGGCGGCCAGTACGGGATGCAAACGATGGACGCCGCGCTCGCCGATCTCGCGCGTCGTGGCCTCATCACGCGTGAGCTGGCCGAGGCGCGCGCCGGCTCGCCCGAGGAGCTGCGGCGCCTGATGGGAACGGTGCGGGTGGCGTGAGCTGGGTCGCGCAAGCGAAGACTCCGGAGGGCTAGAGGATGGCTACCTTCGCGTTCAGGGCCGTCGACCGCGCCGGTGTAGCAACGCGCGGCGAGATGGAGGCCGACTCCAAGCAGGCCGTCACGGCGCAGCTTCGTCAGCGGGGCTTGATCGTCCTCGACGTCGAGGAGAAGGCGCCGCCGAGTGCCAACGACATACTCGCTCGCTTCAAGCGCGTCAAGGCCGACGCGCTGGTCATCGCGACGCGCCAGCTGGCGACAATGGTCTCGTCGGGAATGACGCTGCTGCGCGCGCTCTACGTCATCGAGGAGCAGACCGAGAACGAGAAGCTCAAAGAAACGCTCACCGCTGTTCGCAAAGACGTCGAGGCCGGTCTCTCCTTCTCGCGCGCACTCGCCAAGCACCCCGACGTTTTCAACGACCTCTACGTCGCCATGGTGCAGGCAGGCGAGTCGGGCGGCATCCTTGAGCAGACGCTGCAGCGGGTCGCCAACCAGCTCGAGAAGGACGCTGCCCTGCGGCGGATGATCAAAGCGGCGATGGTCTATCCGTCGCTCGTGATCTCGTTCTCGTTCTTGGTCTTGATCGCTCTCGTCGCCTTCCTGGTGCCGGTGTTCGAAAAGATCTTCAAGGACTTCGGCGGCGAGCTGCCAGCGATCACGCAATTCACCGTTGGTCTCTCGCACCTGATCACCGGCCGCTGGTACCTGATGATCGCTGCTGGTGTCGTCGCTGTCGTGCTCTTCCGGCGCTGGAAGCGCACCGAGTGGGGCCGTATGCAGTGGGACACGTGCAAGGTGAAGGTCCCGATGAAGATCGGCGACATCGTCCAGAAGGTGGCGCTCGCTCGCTTCTCGCGCACCTTCGCGGGTCTCGTCGCGGCGGGCGTGCCGATGCTCGAGGCGATCGAGATCACCGGCCGCACCGCCGGCAACAAGGTGATCGAGAAAGCGATGCGCGAGGTGCGCGAGTCGGTGTCGCGCGGCGGCACGATTTCGGCGCCGATGGCCAAGGCGCCGAACGTATTTCCGGCGATGGTCGTGCAGATGATCAGCGTCGGCGAAGAGACCGGTGCGCTCGAGACGATGCTCGGCAAGGTCGCCGACTTCTACGAAGAGCAGGTCGAGGCGGCCGTCAAGGCGCTGACCTCGATCCTCGAGCCAGTGATGATCGTTCTGGTCGGTGCGATCGTCGGCTTCATCGTCATCTCGATGTATATGCCGATGTTCCGCGTCTACGACCAGATCAGGTAGTAAGCTCGGCCCCGAACATCGCAGAACGACCGGGGAGCTCCTGGCAGAGGGGCTGAGAGGGCGCTTCCTAGCGCCGACCCGCCGAACCTGCTCTGGGTAATGCCAGCGAAGGGAGGATCGAGATGGCCGAGCGCAGCGTCTTTCCCGCCGACGCCGACTGCCGCACCCAGCTCGCGCTAGCCAAGCAAGGAGTCGTTTCGCCCGAGATGCGGCGCGCTGCCGAGCGCGAGGGGCTTGCGCCCGAGCTCGTGCGCGATGAGGTCGCCGCCGGACGGATGATCGTGCCGGCGAACGTCAACCACAAAGGGCTCGACCCAATCGCGATCGGGCTCGAAGCGCGCGTGAAGATCAACGCCAACATCGGTCGCTCCCAGGTGACCTCATCGATCGCCGAGGAGCTCGCCAAGCTCGAGCTGTGCGCCCGCTTCGGTGCGGACACGGTGATGGATCTCTCGACCGGCAAGGAGATCGTCGAGACGCGGCGCGCGATCGTCGACGCGGCGACGATGCCGATCGGCACGGTGCCAATCTACGAGGCCGTCGAGCGTGTCAAGCGCATCGAAGACCTAACTCCGGCGCTGCTGCTCGAGGTGATCGAAGAGCAGGCCGAGCAAGGCGTCGACTACATGACGATCCACGCCGGTGTGTTGCTGGAACACCTACCGCTCGTGCAGCACCGGGTGTGCGGGATCGTCTCGCGCGGCGGCGGGCTGTTGGCGCGCTGGATGGTCCACCACCGGCGCGAAAACCCGCTCTACGAGAACTTCGACGAGGTGCTGCGGATCTGCCGCCGCCACGACGTGACTATCTCGCTCGGCGACGGGCTGCGCCCGGGCGCGATTGCCGATGCCTGCGACGCCGCGCAGTACGCCGAGCTCGACACGCTCGGCGAGCTGGTGCGGCGAGCGCGCGAGCGTGACGTGCAGGTGATGGTCGAAGGCCCCGGACACATCCCGATGCACCGCCTCGAGGAGAACGTCCGCCGCCAACAGGAGGTGTGCGACGGCGCGCCCTTCTACACGCTCGGTCCGCTCGTCACCGACGTGGCGCCCGGCTACGACCACATCACCTCCGCCATCGGCGCGGCGATCGTCGGCTGGCACGGCACCTCGCTGCTGTGTTACGTGACGCCGAAAGAGCACCTCGGTCTGCCCAACGCCGAAGACGTCCGCCAGGGGCTCGTTGCGTACCGGATAGCGGCGCACGCTGCCGATCTCGCGCGCGGCAACCGCGCCGCTTACCGCTGGGACAGGGCAATCTCCGAGGCGCGTTTCGGATTCGACTGGCGGCGCCAGTTCGAACTGGCGATCGATCCCGAGCGTGCCCAGGCGATGCACGACGAGACGCTCCCCGACGACTACTTCAAGACCGCGGAGTTCTGCTCGATGTGCGGTCCGAAGTACTGCCCGATGCACAACTTCCGTGACGTCGACTGGGGTGCGCTGCGGGAGCTCGTCGAGCGTCGCCGCGCCGAGCGTTCGGAGCACGTGACGGCGGCGAGCTGAGCCGCGGGCGGCACGCTGGCGGCGCGACACGCGGCGCGCGCCCTACTCTTCGCGGCGATGCGTCACCAGCTGCGCCCGCTGTTCGACCGTGTGGTGATCAAGGAGCTCGAGCCCGACCGTGTCCGGCGGTCCGGGCTTATCGTCCCGCCCGGTACCGACGAGCCGCCTCCACAGCACGGCATCGTGCTCGCGGTAGGGCCGGGTCTCGACTGGTGGGCGCACGTCGGCGTGAAGATGCCGGTGAAGCCCGGCGATCACGTGGTGTTCCCGGCGTCGGCCGGGGTGTGGGTGGAGGTCGACGAGGAGCGCTTGCTCGTGTGTCGCGTCGGCGAGCTCCTCGGTGTGCTCGAGCAGGTCGCTGACTGCTACTACTGCTCGGAGCGCACGCTCGCGGCCGGCGACACCTGCCCCGTCTGCGGACGCGAGGGCGCGGCCATTACGCGCGACGCACCCGGCGATCCGGACCCGGGCGCCTGAGCGCAGTCGCGAGCTGCACGCTCGCCGCACGCGCGCTGACGGGCACCGCCGCCGCAGGCGTTCGCTTGCCCGCGCGGTCGAACACTCGTTGGGATCGCGCCCAATAAGTGCCTTGTGGCCTAAAGCAGCGTGGCGGCGACGCCGATCCCAACGACACCCGGGCTTCGCCCCCTGTCCGTGCAACCGGGCGATCGGAAGGCGGTCGGGGGGGCTCGGGACCCAGGCCAAACGACCCCTCATGGAGGAGGTAGCAAGCAACATGTTGCGCACGCTCCGCGAGCGGATGAGCAGCGAGCGAGGCTTCACGCTGATCGAGCTGCTCGTCGTGATTCTGATCATCGGCATTCTGGCCGCGATCGCGCTGCCGGCGTTCTTGGGGCAGCGGCAGAAGGGTCAGGACGCCGAGATCAAGTCGGCGGTCCGCAACCTGGTGTCGCACATGGAGTCGTGCTTCACCAACAGCGAGACCTACGTCGGCTGCGACACGTCCCAGGACGTGCAGAACTCGGGCATCCCGATCGGGAACGGCCAGGGTCAGGTGGAGATCACCGTCGGCGGCGCGAACGCCTACACGCTGGTCGGCCGCTCGCGTTCGGGTAACACGTTCACCTACACGAAGAACGGTTCGACCGTGCAGCGCACCTGCCAGA
>BEIR01000166.1 GCA_002898855.1 bacterium HR41 | reverse complement strand
CACGGAAGATTTGGGAGAGCGATGAGCGAAACCGACACCAAGCAGCTCGAGACCGACCAGGCCGCGCGTGAGGCGTCGGGTGCGCGCCCCTACGGCCGCTACCTGGAGGACTTCGAGGTCGGCGCCGTGTACAAGCACTGGCCTGCCAAGACCGTCACCGAGGCAGACGATCACCTCTTCTGCCTGCTGACGATGAACCACCACCCCCTGCACATCAACGACGAATACGCCAAGCGCTCGCAGCAGGGGCGGAACGTGGTGGTGGGGCCGTACGTCTACTCGCTCGCGCTCGGCATGTCGGTCGCCGACGTTTCGGGCAAAGCGATCGCCAACCTCGCGACCGAGGAGCTGTCGCACCCGAACCCGGTCTTTCACGGCGACACGCTCTACGCCGAGTCCGAGGTGCTCGAGGTACGGCCGTCGAAGTCGAAGCCCGATCGCGGGGTGGTCAAGGTCCACACCCGCGTTTTCAAGCAGGACGGGACTCTCGTCTGCGAGTTCAAGCGGGCCGTCCTCGTACCGCGCCGCGAGCCGGCGTCGTCCTGACAACCCGGTAGGGCAACGCCGCTACACGGCGGCGGTGCGACGAGCGCCCGCCGCTCCGGCGTAGCCCGCCGCGTGCGCCCGTTGCGGCGCCCGTGCGCGAGCGGGCGTACGAGGGGTTCGGCCAGCTCGGCCGACGGCGACGCCCCGTGCGGCGGGTGTACACCTTGCCGCCGCTCGGTGCGTGCGTCACCACTAGCCGCCGAAGTGGGCGACCCAGAACGTCGCGCGTCGGCCGTTCAAGTAGCCGTGGACGCGCGCAGCGCCGACGTAGCGGAAGCGACGGTAGGTGATGACGCTGCGGTGCGTCGGCGAGCGCAGCCACTGCGTCAGCACCCAGCGGGCAGCAGCTCTGCCTCGGTGCCAGCCGTAACGGAAGCCGATGATCTCACCGCGCAGGCGCATCCGTGGCCGGTGCGGCGGACCGACGTGCCGAAACGACTGGGCAGTGGCCATCACACCTGCTGCGCGGCGGCTCGAGCGATTCAGCACGCGCAGAACGCGCAGCGGAGGGCTGCCGGCCAGGCGGCGAGCTGCGTTGAAGCCGTTCAAAAGCGGGTAGCGCGGCGTTGCCGCCTCGGCCGTGGCCGGTCCGGACGTGCTCCGCTCGCCGCTCGCCACGTACGCCGCTGACAGCGCCAGCGCCGAAACGGTCGCAGCGGTGAGGAGCAGGGTCCATCTCGCACGGGAGCGCATAATCGACCTCCGTTGTGCCCGCCTCGGGCGTGTTTGGGTGTCGTACTTGCGCCTACGGGGTTAGCTGTCGGGCTGGCGCTGCTGCGCTTCGCGGCGCTCGGGCCGCGATTCGCCCCGGGAGTTTGGGTCCCCCGCCCGGAGCGCTGTGAGCGCTCCGGTTCGGCGCGCTTGAAACGTAACAGTTCGAGCGGACGGCAGTCGGCGCGGGACGGCTAGAGATCGCCCCGGCGTCTACCGGCCGATCATCGAGGGCGATAGTTCGTCACGCCTGCGTGAGCCCCGGCCTCTCCCGCTTGACGTGCGGAAGCGGGCGTGATGGCATATGTTGCGGCTCGGTTAAGCGGCACGCAACGTCTGGGGGAGAGGCGCTAGGCAGCCCGCTCGTAGGCGCGCTCGGCTTCTAGCGCTGGCGATGGGCCGTCGGCGATTCGGCGGACCAGGCTCTTGTCGAGCGCAACCCGCTGGCGTAGCCGCCAACGGACTCGCATCCGACCACTCGTCCTGTCGACAGCTACCGGAATTCGCAAACACACGGTCACGAACGTCCAAAACAGAATCCGTAGGTCGATCCCGAGCGAGCACGTTCTGACGTACATGCGATCCATCTGGAGCTTCTGGGGCAGGATCCGCTCGAGGTACTGAACCAGCGGCTCGGCGTCGCACAGCACCCGGTCCTCGCGCGCGAACGCAACTTGCGAGAGCCCGGTGATTCCGGGGCGTACCCGCAGGATCTCTTCGTACGCCTCATGATGGCTAGCGACGAACTCGGGGCTCTGGGGGCGCGGCCCAACTAGCGACATGTCCCCACGGATCACGTTCCACAGCTGAGGCAGCTCGTCGATCTTCAGGCGAGAGATGATGCGTCCGACACGCGTCAAGCGCTCGTCGTCGGCGACGGTGAGTGGTGGCCCTCCGACCCCGACGTGCATCTTGCGCAGTTTCAGCATCGAGAACTCGCGGCCGTAGCGCCCTACCCGACGCGAGCGGTAGAGGACGGGGAAGCCAGATTCGGCGGCAATAGCCACGGCTGCAGCAGCGATCACCGGAGCGGCGACCAGCAGCGCAGCCGCCGCCACGGCGATGTCGAGCGCCCGCTTAGCGAGCTGGAAGCCGCGGTGCGGGTCGGCGTGCGTCGAGCGTGCGACGTGCCTCGTGGCACTGGTGCGGCGAACCAGCGATGAACGGCACACGTCGGGGGCTTTGCGCAGCTCACGCGTCATACGTGGGGGAAGTGGGACTAGACAGAGGGGGTCTACGTTCCTCGACCGAGGAGGCGAGGCAAGGAGTTCGCGCGGCCGCGAACGGCTGCGCTCTGCCCTCTCACTCTACGCGAAGGGGACGCTGTTCGCCACTCTCGATGACAGGCGAGTAGAGCGGGAGCACCCAGACGCTCTCGCAAGGCCGGTGAGACGCCGCCCGGTTCTAAGGACCCACGGATGGTTGCTGTGTAGATTACGAGCGGGTACAGGCTGTGTCTGTACGCAGGTGGGCTAGCGGTCTGTTACGGATTCAAAGCGAATCGAACACGTTGGTGCCCGCGTAGCTAGTAGCTGGGAGGTAGCGATTGGTGAGCAACCGTAGGTCGGGCGCCGTCCGTGCGATCAACGAGCCCCACGCAGGCGGCCAGCGGCCGGCGCTGCAACGCTACCTCGAGGTTCTCAAAGACCGGAGAGTGCCGGCGCTGGTCGCTGTCACGGGGTGTCTCTTGGCGGCCTTTGCCGTGCTGCTGCTCCGCCCGCCGGTCTACGAGGCGGAGGTCGACATCCTCGTCAACCCCGTGTCGTCGTCCGACCCGATCTTCGCGACATCCGGCGTCGTGCGCGAGTCGGTGACGGGCACGCGCGACGTCGAGACGGTCGCACGCCTGATCGTCAACGTGCGTGTGATGCGTGCGCTGCCGGCCGAAATCAGACGCGGCAGGTCGGTGCGAGAGCTGCTCGCCCTGGTGCGCGCGCAGCCGGTTGCCGAGAGCACTGTCGTCGCGGTCACCGCGCGCGGGGCGTCACCGCGCGAGGCTAGCGACCTCGCGAATGCTGTAGCGCGCACGTTCAAGGCGTTGCGCGACGCCGACATTCGGGCTCGTGCGCGTGCGCAGATCGCCCGTTTGACAGCCAATCCACCGCCGCCCGGCAGCAGTGACGCTGTAGCCCGTGCCACGCAGCTGGCGACCCTGCGAACGCTCGCGGCGGGTGGCGACCCGTCGGTTCAGATCGAGGACCTCGCCAACCCGGTCGACGCTGTCCGGATTTGGCCAAGACCGTTACTGACCTTGGTCGCGGCGACCGTAGCGGGCGGATTCTTGGCTGTGGCTGTCGCCTTCTTGTTCGAAACGCTCGACAACCGAATTCGCCGCGAGGAGCACGTTCGTGACCTGTCGAGCCTTCCCATCATTGCGCGCGTACCGCTGAACCGGCCCGACGAACCGGCGAGGGCACGAAGCGCGTTTCGCAGGGCGCGTGCACGGCCACATGGTGGCGAGCACGCGCCACTGCCGCCCTCGGCGCTGTCACCGGTCACCGTTGAAGCGTTCCGCTTGTTGCGGGCGACGCTGTCCGGTCTCGGTCGCAACACGCGTGCGACTGGACCGCTGTCGTCGCGACAGCGTCCGCGCGAGGCCCTGAACAGCCAGGCAGAGAAAGGACGCGGCGGCGACAGCGCCCCCGGACGCGCGATTCTGATCACCAGCTCCGGACCAGAAGAGGGCAAGAGCACTTCTGCCTTGAACCTTGCGGCAGCCTTCGCGATGGCAGGGCAGTCGACGGTGCTGCTAGAAGCCGACGTGCACCGGCCTTCGCTGGGTCGTGCT
>BEIR01000165.1 GCA_002898855.1 bacterium HR41 | reverse complement strand
GACGCCGCCTTCGCGGCGTCGGTCGCTGCGAGCACGCCGAGGGCGGCTGCGGGCGGGGCGCCGTCCGGCACCGGCAGCTTGGTCGTCGATCCGCTGCGGCGCGCGATCCTGCGCGCGACGTTGAGCGACGCCGAGCGGGCGCGGCTGGCACGCGCGCCGCTGCCGGCAGGCGGCGGGGAGACGCTGCCCGCCGCAGTCAGCGCCCTGGCCGCGCCCGAACTCTCCGACCCGGCGCTCACAGCGGTCGACGCCAGCACCGGCCTGCCCTACGCCTGGCACCTCGCCGCGGTGCAGGCACCTGCCGCGCTCGCGCTGCAGCCGAGCGGGGTCAAGGTGGCGATCGTCGACACCGGCGCCGACCTCGCGCACCCCGACCTGCGCGACGCAGCCGCCGCCACCGTCGATCTTCTCGGCACGGGGAGCGTCGCCGATCTCGACGGCCACGGCACTTTCATCGCCGGGCTGATCGCCGCCCGTGCCGGCAACGGTCTCGGGAGCGCGGGGGTGGCAGGGAAGACGCCGCTCGTGATCGTGCGCGCCTCGACCGGTGCCCGTTTCCGCCAGTCAGCGATAGCCGACGGCATCCTTGCGGCGGTGCGGCGCGGCGCACGCATCATCAACTTGAGCGTCGAAGCGCCCACCATCGGCTACGTGTTCGCTGCAGCGCTCGCGCGCGCTGTCGAGCTCGACACGCTCGTGGTTGCCGCCGCCGGCAACAGCGGCGACGTGGGCAACGCGCCGCAACAACCGGCCGCGCTGCTCGGCGGCTACCGCGGCAGCGTCGGGTCCGGCCTGTCGGTAGCGGCGACGCTGCCGGACGGCCGCGCCGCCTCCTTCTCGACCCGCAACACCAGCGTCAGCGTGGCAGCCCCGGGAGCGATGGCGGATTGCCGCCGCGGCGTCTTTTCGACCCTCCCGCTCGCCAGCGACATCTCCTTTGACGACGACTCCCGCGGACGCTGCCTTCCGCTCGTCTTCGCACCTGGCCGGTTCGCGTCGGGCCGCTACGCGTACGGTCAGGGCACGAGCTTCGCCGCCCCGATCGTCGCCGGCGTGGCGGCACTCGTATGGGCCGCACAGCCGCGTCTGCACAGCGACCAGGTGGCGCGCATCTTGATGCGCACCGCTCGCCAGCGCGACGGCAGCCACCGCTGGACACCCGCCACCGGTTACGGCGTTGTGAACGCCGTCGCTGCGGTGCAACTCGCGCGCCGTTTCGACGTCACACCACCGCCGGCGCGCGCCCGTTTGCGCGCGCTCGGACGCGGGGTGTGGACCGTACGCGTGCTGGCGTCGAGCGACCCGCGCCGGCGCGGTCAGCTGAGCGAGGGCGGCGTGCGCTACGCGCTAGTACTCGAGCGCAGCGGGGTGCGCCGACTGCTCGCCGGACCTTCTCGGCGCCCACCGAAGCGGCGCGTGAGCTTGCCCGCCGGAACGCGGCGCGCCCGCCTCTACGTCGTCGCGTGCGACCGCGTGCTGAACTGCGCGCACAAGACGTTCGCCTTGCGCCGCTGAACCGCGCGACCCCTCTCCGCCGCCACGCGCTCTGCGAGCTCTCAGAGATAGGCCATTGGGTTGACCGGCGAGCCGCCGACGCGAACCTCGAAGTGCAGGTGCGGTCCGGTGGAGTTGCCGGTAGAGCCGACGTAGCCGATCACCTGCCCCTGACGCACCGAGGCGCCGCGCGAGGTCGCGTAGCCCGACAGGTGCGCGTAACAGGTCGAAAGCGACGCGGTGTGCTGAACGCAGACGAAGTTCCCGTAGCCACTGACCCACCCCGCGAGCACGACGACGCCGCTGTCGGCCGCGCGGATCGGCGTGCCGCTGGGTGCGGAGATGTCGATGCCGGCGTGCATATGGCCGGGCCGCGCCTCCCCGAAAACACCGGTGATCGGGCCGTTGACCGGCCAGATGAAGCGGCCCGAGCCGCGCCGCACAGGGCCGGCCGCACCGGGGGCGAAGGCGCGCGGCGCCGCCGCCACGAGCGCCTGCTGCACCCGCCGCTGGGCGGCTTCGAGCGCAGCGAGATCCTCCTCGACGTGCGCTTTTGTGCGGCGAACCCGGGCGAGCAGTGCCCGCCGCTCGCCCCGTGCGCTTGCGAGCTCGGCGCGCGTCGAGGCGAGCTGTTGGCGTGTCGCCGCGAGACGGTCGCGCTGCTCGAGCACTGCGAGCGCCGTGCGCCGCTGGGCGCTCTCGAGCGCCGCGAGCTCGTCGGCTCGCCGCTTGGCCGCGACGCTGAGCGTGCGCACGCGATCGACGACCTGGGTGTCAGAGTCGGCGAGGCGCTGCAGGTACTCCAAGCGATCGAGCAGCTCGGCGAAACCGTCCGATTCGAGCACGACGGTCCATGCGTCAGGACGGTCCGACTTGTAGATCGCTACGAGGCGGGCGGCGAGCACGCGCCGCCCCTCGGCGAGGCGGGCGCGCAGGCGCGCGAGCTCGTAGCGCGCGCGCTCGAGCCGGGCTTGGATGCGGGCCAGGCGCGCACGCTCGTGGTCGAGCCGGCGCTGCACCTGCCCGAGCTGGGCGCGCGTCGCCCGCAGCCGCCCGTTGATCCCCTCGATCCGCGCGCTGAGTGATGAGATGTCGGTCGTCAGCACCGACTCACGCCGTTCTATACGCGAGAGCTCGGCGCGCTTCTCGCGCAGCCGCTCGGACAGCGGCTTCGACTGCACGGCGAGCGGCGCCGACAACGCGGCGGCCACCGCACCAGCCAGCGCGACCGTTGGAAGTGCGAGCTTTCTCATCGTTCGTCGCTGCGCGCTGCGCTTACGGGGTTAGCTGTCGGGCTCGCGCGTTAGCGCGCTACGCCGCACCTGCGGCGATTCGCCCCGGCGCATGTGCGCTTGAGAACCGTGGGTCCCCCGCTCCCGCGCGCGGGATTCAGCGCAGCAGCGCTGCAAAGGTAGCGGCAGTGGCCGCGTTTGGCCAGCGCTGCAAGCGCGCTTGCGACCTCGCGGGAGTGTCGCCGCACGGAGGTGTAGACCCGCCCACTTCGCGCCGACGCACCGGTCGCACGCCGACCCAGCCGCTCCCCGCGCGAAGCGTCCTTCCCGGCGTCGCGCCCTCTCTATAGTGGGCGTTGCAATGGCGCGGCAGAGAGCGGTTCTAAGGGCGGACGCCGGACTGCGGGTCCGGATGCTTATCACGATGTTCCTCCTCGGCCTCCTCTACACCGCCTTCGTGGCGGTGCTGATGGCGGCCGGGGCCGGCGCGGTCGTGACCGCGCTGTTCGTCGCGGCGATGGCGGCGGCACAGATCTTCCTCTCCGACAAGCTCGCGCTCGCCGCGATGGGCGCCAAGACCGTCACGCCCGACGAGGCGCCCGCCCTGCACGCCATGGTCGAACGCCTGTGCGTGCAGGCCGACCTGCCGAAGCCGCGCATCGCGGTGGCCGAAACGCCGGTGCCGAATGCCTTCGCGATGGGGCGCTCGCAGGAGAAGGCAACGGTGTGCGTGACCACCGGCATCATGGAAACGCTCGAGCCGCACGAGCTCGAGGGCGTGCTGGCGCACGAGCTCGCGCACATCAAGCACCGCGACGTGTTGATCATGACGATCGTCAGCTTCTTCGCCGCGGTGGCGTCAATGATCATGCAGATGGCTTTCTTCTTCGGCGGCGGTTCCGACGACGAGGACGGCCCGCCGGTGGGGCTCGTCCTGCTCCTGGTGTCGGGGCTCGTCTATGTGCTCTCGTTCTTCCTGATGCTCGCGCTGTCGCGCTACCGCGAGTTCGCCGCCGACCGCGGGGCGGCGCTGATCACCGGCCGGCCGAGTGCGCTGGCGTCGGCGCTGGTGAAGATCTCGGGCGCGATGCAGCTCGTGCCGACCCAGGACCTGCGCGAAGCCGAACGCATGAATGCGTTCTTCATCGTTCCGGCGCGGGCGCGCAACTCGATCGCCAACCTGTTCTCGACCCACCCGCCCGTAGAGCAGCGCATCCGCCGCCTCCAGGAGCTCGAGGCGCAGCTGCAGGCGGTGGCCTGAGCGGGTCGCGCCCGGCGCGCTGCGGGTTCTTGGCGAAGTCTGTGACGAGACGACGGGCGCGGCGAGTGCAGCACGAGACGGGGGCGAGG
>BEIR01000164.1 GCA_002898855.1 bacterium HR41 | reverse complement strand
CGCACGCGCTCGGCGACCGCCGCGCGCACCCGCTCGCGCACACGCGCGGCGACGCTACGTCCGTCGATCGCTGCTGCTGTCACGGCGCGGCAGGCTACAGCTGCCGCACTGGCGCGTACTCGACCATCAGCCGCCGCTCGCTGCCGTCGGCCGCGAAGCGCACGAGCACCGTTCCGTCGTCGCCGACGCCGATCACGACACCGCGACCGAACTTGGCGTGCTCGACGTCGTCGCCGACCGCGAAGCTGCGTGCCGGCTGGGTCTCACGCGCCCCGTCCGCGCGCGGCGCGAACGAGGCGGTGGAAGCGATCTCTCCGCTGCCCGCGCCTCCCCCACCGCTGGCGCGCGTGGACGCGGCGAACGCCGGCGCACCGCCACCCACGGCGGTCGTCCACCGGCAGCAGTCGGCAGGCAGCTCGCCGAGGAAACGGCTCGGCAACGACCAGTCGCGCTGACCGAAGAGCTGGCGGCTGCGCGCGTATGTCAGGTAGAGAAGGCGCCTGGCGCGCGTGATCGCGACGTAGCACAGCCGCCTCTCCTCGTCGACCTCGCCTCCATCGATCGACCGTTGGTGGGGGAAGACACCCTCCTCGAGGCCGACGACGAAAACCGTGTCGAACTCGAGCCCTTTGGCGTTGTGCACGGTCATCAACGTCAGCTGCGATTCGCCGGGCGCGAGCTGGTCCTGCTCGGAGAACAACGCCACCTGCTCCAGGAACGCTTCGGCGGTGGGGTTCGCGTTCGTGCGTTCGAAGTCGCGCGCCGAGGAGACGAGCTCCTCGAGGTTCTCGATCCGCGCGTCGGCCTCGAACGTGCCCTCGTTGCGCAGCTCCTCGATATAGCCCGACCGCTCGAGTGTTTCGGCCAGCAGATCCCCGACCCCGGCCCCGCTGTCGGCGAGCGCGCGCAGCTCCTCGATCAGCGTGGCGAAGCGCTCGAGCCCGCGGCGCGCACGTCCTGTCAAGCCGGGCACCGACCCGGGGTCGAGCGCCACCTCGAGGACCGGGCGGCCGAGCGTCTGGGCGTGCGTCAGCACGCGTGCCTGCGAGCGCTCGCCGACACCGCGCGCCGGCACGTTCACGACACGCCGGAACGCGACTTCGTCGGCCGGGTTGACGAGCAGGTTCAAGTAGGCGAGCGCGTCCTTCACCTCGGCACGGTCGTAGAAGCGCATCCCGCCGAGCACGCGGTAGGCGATCGCTCGCTCGCGCAGCACGTGCTCGAGCGTCCGGGCGTGCGCGTGGGTTCGGTAGAAGACAGCGATCTCGCCGAGCGAGGCGCCCTCTTCGACGAGCCGCTCGACCTCGGCGGCAACGAAACGCGCCTCCTCGTGCTCGTCGCTGCACTCGACGACCCGCACCGGCTCGCCGCCACCGATCTCGCTGCGCAAGCGCTTGGGCTTGCGCTCGGGGTTGTTGGCGATGACGGCGTTGGCGGCCTCGAGGATCGTGGTCGTCGAGCGGTAGTTGCGCTCGAGCCTGATGACACGCGCGTCGGGAAAGTCGCGCTCGAAGTCGAGAATGTTGCGCACGTCGGCGCCGCGGAAGCGGTAGATCGACTGGTCGTCGTCACCGACCACGCAGACGTTGCGTCGCTCGCCCGCGAGCAACCGCAACCAGCGGTACTGGGCGCGGTTGGTGTCTTGGTACTCGTCGACGAGGATCCAGCGAAACTGGTCGCGGTAGCGGTCGAGCACCGCCGGAGTTCGCTCGAACAGCTCGACGCAGCGCACCAAGAGGTCGTCGAAGTCGAGCGCGTTCGCCTGGTGCAGGCGCCGCTGGTAACGCTCGAACACGGCGAGCGGCTCCTCCCCACCGAAGCGCTCGGGTTCGGCGCGCAGCTCGGCGAGCGCAACGAGCTTGCTCTTGGCGTCCGAGATCCGCTGGCGCAAGCCACGGGGCGGGTAGCGGCGCGGGTCGAGAGCGAGCTCCTCGACGCACGCCCGCACCAGCCGCATTGAGTCCTGTTCGTCGTAGATCGCGAACGATCGCGTGAAGCCGAGCTTGTCGGCGTGGACGCGCAACATCCGCGTGCAGGCGGCGTGGAAGGTCATCACCCACATCGCGCGGGCGCTGTCGGGTCCGACCAGCTGGGCGACGCGCTCGCGCATCTCGCCGGCCGCCTTGTTGGTGAAGGTGATCGCGAGGATCTCGTGCGGACGCGCCAAGCCGCGTGCGAGGAGGTACGCGATGCGGTGGACGAGGACGCGCGTCTTGCCGGATCCCGCGCCTGCCAGGACGAGCAGCGGCCCCTCGCCGTGCTCGACCGCCTGGCGCTGTTCGGGGTTCAAGCGCTCGAGGAGCGCAGGCGCGTCGGCGGTGGTCGGTTCGGCGGCGGTCGGCACAACCGGAGAATAGATCTCGGCGCGGCGGCGGCCACCGCTCCGGCGCGGTACGGTTGCGCACCGTGCGCGCGCGAACGCTCCCGCTCTACGTCGGCGGCTTCCTCGGTCCCTTCGGCGGCGCGATCGTCGCCGTGATGGTGCCCGAGCTGCGGGCGGCGTTCGGCGCTTCGACCGCCGCGGTGGCGGCAGCGATCCCCGCCTACCTCGTTCCCTTCGCAGCGATCCAGCTCGTCTCGGGCACGATCGGCGAACGGCTCGGCCGCCGCCAGGTGGTGCGTGCCGCCTATCTCGCCTACGCGGTGGCGTCGCTCACTGCTGCCTTCGCACCCACGCTCGGCGCTTTCCTCGCCGCCCGCGCCGGCCAAGGGATCGCCAACGCCTTCCTGACACCGCTCGTGCTCGCTGCACTCGCCGATCACACACCGCCGCAGCGGCTCGGACGGGCGATGGGCACGTTCGGGGCCACGCAAACGTTGGCCGTCACGCTCTCGCCGCTGTGCGGCGGTCTCGCCGCGGCGGTCGACTGGCGGCTCGCTTTCCTCGCTCCGGCGGCGGTCGGCGCCGTCCTGTCCGTGGCAGCACCGCTGCCCGTGGCGCAGCGGCGTGCGGGATCGCCACCGCGCCTGCGAACGCTTTTCGATCGTCGGATCGCACTGCTCGCGGGTGCAGCTTTCGCTGCCTACATGGGCGTCACGGGCATGTCCTTCCTCGTCGCGCTGCGCGCCGGCGATGCTTTCGGTCTCGGCTCCGAGGACCGCGGCCTGTTGCTCGCTGCGTTCGGTGCCGCCGGTGTGCTCGCCGGCCGACCGGGGGGGATCCTCGTCGATCGCGTCGGTCGCGTGCAGGTAGCCGCGGCCGCGGCGACGCTCGCTGCGGCAGCGGTGGCGCTGCTCGGCGTCGCCGGCTCGACGGCGGCGTTCGCCGCCCTCTGGTCCGCGGCCGGCGTCTTCTCGGCGCTCATGTGGGCCGCGCTCAACACCCTTGTCGTCGAGTCCGCTCCCGGCAACCGTGCCGGTGCCGCCTCGCTCGTTTCGGCCTTCAAGTTCGCCGGTCAGGCGGCGGCGCCGCTGGCGTGGCTACCGCTCTACCACCACGCTCCCGCCTCCGCCTTCGCCGCCGCGGCGCTGGTGGCGCTCGCCGCCGCGACGTTCGTGACGCCGCTGCGCCACGGCGGACGTGTGCGCGAGGTAGCGGGCGTGCGCGGAAGCTAGACAGGTGGCGGCGCTCGATCGGCACGCTCGCGCGCGCGGCTCGGCGCAAGAGGAGGCCCCCGGTTTGCCGCCGCCTGCCGACGCGCCGCTCCCCGCGGACGATCTGCCCGAGCTGGTGCGCCGCTACTGCCGCGAGATAGTCGCAGCAGCTCGTTACGTGACGATCGACGAAAGCGCGCTCGAGCGCGCCGCCGAGCGCTGGACGCAAGAAGGACTTGCCAGCGATCCGCCTGCGCTCGACAGCGACGATCACTTTCTCGACGGCGGCCGCAGCGAGGTGTGCGCGTACCTCCTCACGCTCGACGCGATCAACTTCGGCTCCGGTTGGTTCCCGACGCTACGCAAGCGACCTGGGCGTTCCGGGTACCGCACGATCGCGTCGGCGCTCGCCGACCACTTCCGCGCCCACGGCCCCTGGTCGAACGCCGAGCTGCGCGCGATGTCTGCCGAGACCGTGGCGCGCGTGCTGGGACAGGATCCGGAGCACCCGTTGATGGCACTGTTCGCGCGGGCGCTGCGCGATCTCGGTGCCTT
>BEIR01000163.1 GCA_002898855.1 bacterium HR41 | reverse complement strand
ACCGGCGCGGTCAGCCGCTTCACGCAGCGTGCCTGCGCCAGCGCCGCCGGCTTGGTCGAGCGCGGCATTCAGGGCGGCGAGCGCGTCGGCGGTGGCGCCCGGTAGATAGCGCAACGCGACCCGCGCGAGGCCGTCGAGCCGCGATGGCGTCGGGGTGAGGGTCACGAGTTTGGCGCCGTTGCGCCGCACCGCCTTGCGGATCCGCAGATCGAGGCTCGCCATCTCGTCGACCGGCTCGCAGCCGACGACGACGATCGCGTCGGCGTGGTCGATGTCGCTGACCGCCGCCGCCAGCGCCGGGTCGGCACAGGCGCGCAGCAGCTCGGCGTCGGGAGCTTCCGCCGGGCGCGAGTCGACGCTGCCCGACCCGAGCACCTCGCGGATCAGGTGCTGCACCAAGAAACCTTCCTCGTTGCTGGCCGACCCACCCACCAGCGCCGCCGCGCTCGCACCAGCGCGAGCGAGGATCTGCGTCGCTGCGGCGAGCGCCCGCTCCCACGAGGTTTCGACGAGGCTCGTCCCCTCGCGCACCAGCGGCCGGGTGATCCGCGCGCGGCTGTGGAACGCCTGGTAGCCGAAGCGGCCGCGATCGCACAGCCAGCCGTCGTCGACGCCGGCGTTGTCGCGCGCCAGCACGCGCAGCACACGGCGGTCGTCGCGGATCGTCAGGCTGACGTTGCACTGGCTTGGGCAGAGCGTGCAAACGGTGCCGCCCTGCTCGACGTCCCACGGGCGTGCGCGGAACCGGTAAGGGATCGAGGTCAGCGCTCCCACCGGGCAGAGCTCGATGATGTTGCCGCTGAACGGCGCCACGTAGGGGGCGCCGTCGGCGGTGCCGACGAAGGTGCGGTCGCCGCGCTCCAGGAAGACGAGCTGGTGATCCTCCGACACCTCCTGTGAGAAGCGCACGCAGCGGTAGCAGAGGATGCAGCGCTCGCGGTCGATCGCGATCAGCGGCGAGAGCTCGATCGGTTTTTTGAAGTGGCGCTTCGGTTCGGTGAAGCGCGACGCCCCCGGCCCCCAGCCGTAGGAGATGTCCTGGAGCGGGCACTCGCCGCCCTTGTCGCAAACCGGGCAGTCGAGCGGGTGGTTGGCGAGCAAAAACTCGACGACCGCGTTCTGCGCCTGCTTGACCTCGGGCGAGACGGTCGTCACGACCATCCCCTCTTTGACGGGGGTCGAACACGCGGTCTGCAGTTTCGGCATGCCCTCGATCTGGACGAGGCACATGCGGCACGCCCCGACCGGCTGCCCGAGCTTCGGCTCGTAACAGAAGTAGGGGATCTCGACGTCGCCCATGCGGGCGGCGTCGACGAGCATCGTGCCCTCGGGGGCGCGCACCTCGCGCCCGTCGATCTCGAAGGTAATCAGCCGCTTCTCGGGCCGTGCCATCGCGCTAGTCGCCTCCCGCTCCTGCCACGCTCGCGCTGCCGGCGGCGAGCACCGCCAGTCCCGTCTCGCGCTCGGCGGCGGCGGCGAGCTCGCGCTCGCGCTCGGCGCGGGCGCGCTCGATGTGCTCCTCGAACTCGGCGCGGAAACGGCGCAACAGCGAGCTCACCGGCACCGCCATCGAGTCGCCGAGCACGCACAGACAGTTGCCGATGATGTTCTCCTGGATCGATGCCAAAAGATCGAGATCCATCGGCGTCGCCTCGCCTCGCTCGATCCGCGCCAGTAGCTTCACAGTCCAGCTCGTGCCCTCGCGGCACGGCACGCACTTGCCGCACGACTCGTGGCGGTAGAACTCGGCCAGCCGCAGAGCCAGGGGGACGATCGGCTGGGTGTCGTCGACGACGATGATCGCCCCCGAACCGAGCATCGACCCGGCCTGCTGCATCGCCTCGAACGTGTACGGCAGGTCGAGGTGCTCGGGGCCGAGCACCGCCGCCGATGAGCCGCCGGGGAAGAAACACTTCACTTGCGACCCCGGCCATGGGCCGCCGGCGATGTCGTAGATGATCTCGCGCACCGGCGTGCCGAGCTCGATCTCGTAGTTGCCCGGCCGGCGAACGTTGCCCGACACCGACACCAGCTTCGGGCCGGTTGACTGCTCGGAACCGAGCGAGCGGAACCAATCGGCGCCGCGGTCGATGATCAGCGGCGTGCACGACAGGGTTTCGACGTTGTTGATCAGCGTCGGCCCGCGGTAGAGCCCCTGGTTGGCCGGAAACGGCGGTTTCAGGCGCGGGTTGCCGCGCTTGCCCTCGAGTGAGTCGAGCAGCGCCGTTTCTTCGCCGCAGATGTAGGCGCCTTGCCCGCGGTGCAGCACGAGATCGAAGTCGTGTCCGGAGCCGAGGATGTTGCGCCCGAGGTAGCCGCGCTCGTACGCCTGCGCGATCGCCCGCTCGACGATCCGCGCCTGCAGCTCGTACTCGCCGCGCATGTAAATGAAGCCCTTGTTGGCGCCAGCGGCGATCGAAGCGATGATGCACCCTTCGATCAACAGGTGCGGTTTGCGCTGCAGGATCAGCCGGTCCTTGAAGGTGCCGGGCTCGGACTCGTCGGCGTTGCAGCAGAGGTACTTGTCCATCGTGCCCTTGGGGATGAACGACGCCTTCTTCCCCATCGAGAAGCCGGCGCCGCCGCGGCCCCGCAGCCCCGACGCCTCGAGCTCGCCCAGCACCTGTTCGGGCGTCATCTCGAGCAGCGCCTTGCGTGCGGCGCGGTAGCCGCCTAGGCGCTCGTAGACGTCGATCTCGTGGACGTCGGGAACGTCGAGGTGAGTGGTCAAGGCCTCGACGAGACTCATTCCGGCACCTCCCCTGCGACTCCGCCGGCGGGGTGCACGTGGGGACGCACGCGCTCCGCCGGCAGCGGGTGCTCTTCGCCCCGCTGCCACGGCAGCTGGTAGTCGGGGTCGCCGAGCGCACGGCCGGGGAGCGGTGTCTCGCCGTTGCGCAGTGCGGCGACGATGGCCGCGGCGTCGCTCGTCGACAGCGGCCCGACATAGCGGCCGTCGATCGAGGCCATCGGCGCCATGTCGCAGGCACCGAGGCATTCGAACTCGCGGATCTCGCAGTCCTCGAGCCCTTGTTCGCGGGCCGCTTCGACGAGCGCCTCGTAGACCGCCCGGGCGTTGCGCAGGTGGCAGGAGACGCTCGTGCAGACGTAGACGTAGCGGCGCCCGCTCGGCTGCGTGCGCAACATGTCGTAGAACGTGGCCACCGCCGCCAGATAGGCGGGCGTCACCTGCATCACACAGGCGACCTCGACTAGCGCCTGCGGTGAACACCAGCCGTAGCGTCGCTGCGCCGCGCCGAGCGCCGGCAGCGCCGCCGAGTGGCGGTCGGGGTAGCGAGCGATGATCTCTTCGATCTCGGCGCGCAGGTCCTCGGGAACCGCGACCTCGGCGGGGTCGGGCACCACGTGAGGGTCGCGGTCGGCGGTCGCGGCAGCCCAGCCGGGAGGCAGCGCGGCGCTCCCGATACGCGGTTCGCGCTCCGGTCCGGCGAGGAAGGTCACCGGTCGATACCTCCGAGGATCGGGTCGAGCATCGCCACGCATGCGATCAGGTCGGCGATCAGCCCGCCGCGCGCCATGTCGGGCAGCGCCTGGAGGTTGACGAAGCTCGGGTCGCGCATGTGCACTCGCGCCGGCTTCGCCGAGCCGTCGGCGACGACGAAACAGCCGAGCTCGCCGCGCGGCGACTCGATCGCCGCGTACACCTCGCCGGGCGGCACCCGGAACCCCTCGGTCACGAGCTTGAAGTGGTGGATCAGCGCCTCCATCGAGGTCGCCAGCTCGTGACGGGGCGGGAGCGCGACCTTGCGGTTCTCGGTGATGTGCGGTCCGTCGGGAAGGCCGTCGAGCGCCTGCTCGATGATCTTCAGCGACTCGCGCATCTCGGCGAGTCGCACGCGGTAGCGGTCGTAGTTGTCGCCGACGGTGCCGACCGGGATCTTGAAGTCGAAGTGGTCGTACGACGAGTACGGCATCGCCTTGCGTAGATCCCAGGGAACGCCGGCGGCGCGCAACAGCGGACCGGTTACCCCTAGTGCGAGCAGCCGCTCGGCCGGCACCTCGCCCGTGTGTTTGAGCCGCTGCAGCCAGATCTCGTTGCGGTCGAGCAGCGCCTCGTACTGGTCGAGGCGGGCGGGGAGCAGCGCGCAGAAGTC
>BEIR01000162.1 GCA_002898855.1 bacterium HR41 | reverse complement strand
CGCTCAGAAACGTGCTCTGAAACGCACACGGGGCCGTGCTTGCCTGCACGGCCCCGTGCGTGAGCCTCTCGTGCCGCGCGGCGGCTACCGCGTCGGCGTGCCGAACTGCCAGCTACGACTTGTCCTCGGGCTGGCGCTCCTCTTGCTGCTCGCTGCGGTCGCTCGTCACGCGCGCGTCGCGCCGGCTCACGACCTCGCACGATCCCGTTGGATCGCTCGCCGTGGCGTCGACGATCACGTCGAACTGGTCGGCGAACACGCGGTCGTAGCCGGGCCCGCAGGAGATCTTGTCGGCCTCGCCGTCGCGGACGCGGAAGGTGTCGTTGCCTTCGCCGCCGGTGAGTTCGTCACCGTCGGGATCGCCCGGCGCCGAAACGTCGACCCGGGCCAGCGCCCACAGCGTGTCGTTGCCGGGACCGCCGAACGAACGGTCGCGACCCTGGTTGGCGAAGATCACGTCGTTGCCGGCGCCGCCGTACTGCGTGTCGTCACCCTTGCCGCCCGACAGGATGTCGCGGCTGGCACCGCCGTGGATCTCGTCGTTGCCCGACCCGCCGTGGAGGCGATCGCCGCGGCGGAGCGCCACCCGGCGGGCGACGCGGCGAGCGACACGGCCGGCGACACGCTGAGCCTGTGCCGAGCTCGCCGCGAAGTCGCCGAAGATGCGGTCGTTACCGGAGCCGCCGAAGATCCCGTCGCGACCGCGACCGCCGACCAGCAGGTCGTTGCCCGACCCGCCGAGGACGCGGTCGTTGCCAGCGTGCGCGTAGACCTTGTCGTCACTCCCGCGCGCGCTGATGCGATCGGCGCGCGCGGTGCCGTTGAGGGTGTCGGCGTCGTTCGTGCCGACGATCTTTGCCGCCAACGCCGCCGCGGCTGGCAGTGCCAGCGCAGCCAGGGCGACCGTGAGCGCGAGCACGAGCGCCTTGCTACGGTGCTTCACGGGGCATCCTCCTGTGGGTTCGCTTTCGACCGGGGGATGCCCCTTACAACAGTTCTGCCGCGCGGGAGTTGCGTTCGTTCCGGATCTCCGCCAAGAGCCGCTCGAGGCGCGGCTCGGTGGTGCGGTCGGCGTGGTCGAACAGAGCAGCGATCGCCGGGTGAACGCGGGCGATTTCGTCCAACATAGCCAGCGCCACCGCGCGGTAGGACGGGTGGCCTTCGCGGCCCGAGCGCAACTCGACCAGGTGCAGCGCCTCGCGGGCGTTGAGGTCGAGCACGTAGCGGATGCGAAAAGCAAGACAAAGCGCGTAGGGAGCGAGCTCCGGCAGCTCGAGCTCGTGGGCGATCCGCTCCCACTCGCGCTGCGAGATAGCGAACGCTTCGCGAAAGAGATCGGCGATGCCCGCAGCCTGCGCCTCGGCCGGAAGCTCGGCCCCCAGCCGCGGGGTGAGCGCCTGCCACTGCGCGGTCAGCATGCGGTGGCGCTGCAGATCACGGAACGCGCCGTAGTCGGAGACGATCTCGAAGCGGTAGGAGATCGCCTCGAGTCCGCGCCCCGGGCGGTGACGGCGGTTGCGGCGCTCGCCCGCAAGCTCGCGCAAGAGCGCGGCGCGCTCAGCGCTAGAGAGCGCCCGAACCGCGGCGAGAAGCTCCTCTTCGCTAGCCCCTGACGCTTCGTAGAGAAGCGCGGCGAGAGCCTCCTCCTCGCTGCCACGCACACGCACCAGGCGCACGCTCGCGCCCCCGCCGCCCGCCACCTCGCCGGCGCCGGCGATACCGAGACGGTGCGCCGCCTGCCGTGCCCGCTCGCGCAGGCCGCGGAGGTAGTCGATCCAGACGCCGCCGCGATCGGGCCGGCGCACGCGCTGCACGAAGCTCGGGATCACCTTCTCGAGCTCGGCGAGCAACAGCTCGCCCACCTGCTGGGCCTCGGGCAGTGGGTTCGCGAACAGACGCAACAAAAGCTGCTCGTACGCCTGGCCGGAAGCGAACACGCCGACGTGCGATAGAGAAGCGACGGGTAGGATGCCGCGCACAAGGTCGAGCGCCTTGGCGCGCACCGCCCGCCGCCACGCGGCGGTGGATTCACGGTCGGGCCGCGGAAAGTGAGCCTCGGCCCACGCTTCGGCGCGTTGCAAAGCGACGCTGTAGATCTCGAAGAGGCGGTCGAGGGTGCGCTCGTAACTCGGCCCGAGCGCGGGGCAGCGCCAGTAGCGGTAGCGCCCATCGGGCATCGGTCGGTCGTAGGGGATGTAGCGCGTCGACTGCTCGAGATAGGCGGCGAGCCGCCCGCGCTCGAGCACCTTGGTCAGCGCGTTCGACACCCACTCGCAAGCCACATGGGCGCCGCCCAGCTGCGCGACCGAGTCGTCGCCGAAGCCGAGGAAGACGCGCTCGTACAGTTCGCGTGCGCGCTCGCCCTCGCCGGTCGCGAGCGCGGCGCGAGCCGCAGCCGGATCGACGTCGGCGGCGAACTCTTCGAGGAACAGCCGCCGCAGCGTGCCGGGGTAGCGCGAGTAGCGCGCGAACAGCGCACCTTTGACCGTCTCGGGCATGTTCCTGAGCGCGAAAACGGGCCGGTCGAGGTTGGTGAAGAACGGTTCGAGAAGCTCGCGCTCGCCCGCGGTGAAGCTCTCGACCGGTGGCGAGAAGGCCAAGACCGCTGACGGTGCCGTTGCTCCGGTCGACATCGGGAGGTCGAACGTAACAGACGCAGCGGGTGGCCCCCGCTGAGCGCCAGGAGACGAAACGCACCAGACGGCCCCGCCAGCAGTGGGTGTGACAAACGCTACGAACGCTGCGAACCTTCTCGCAAGACGGCTGGCGTCTGGCCGGTGTCCGGCCGATATTCGAGGAGGGAGGAGCGAACGAGGAGCCGATCTGTTGTGACCGGACGGGCGGGGTGACCGAACGGATGGGTAACTGAAATCAGGGAGGTGGCGGCCGTAGGCCGTCCGTAGGCGACCGGGGCGGTCGGGCACTGGCGGGGACGCCGCCCGGAGGGAAAGAACGGGTGCGTCGATCGAAGAGCGGCTTCGACGGTGGGCGTGAGCTGGCCCTTGGCTGGCGAGGAGGGGCCGTGCGCCTGGGGGCGCTGCGCGGACTCGATCGCACGACCCCGCCCGCAGCTCTCCTCGTACTCGTCCTCCTCGCCACGCTGTGGCTGCTCCACCTGCTGTCCGGTGTCGGTGTGGACTGGCTCGATCCGGTGCGGCGCCCACTCCACCTGGGTGTGTACTTGGGGTCGGCCTCCCTGATGGCCTGGAAAGCGTGGCGCGACCCACGCGAACGGTTCGCCTGGTCGGTGTTCGCGACTTCGATCGCACTGGGTGCGACGGGTTGGTTCGTGTATTGGACGTTCGTCGTCGACGATCGACCGATTCCCTACCCGTCCGTTGCCGACGCGCTGTGGCTCGCCGTCTACGCACTGAACATCGTCGCGGTTGCCGCGCTGCGGGTTTCACGCGACATCTCGCCGCTCACACCCGCGATGGTCGTTCGCGCCATCGCTGCCCTGGCCCTGGTTTGGTCGGCAGCCATCGCGGTCTTGTACGAGCCGTTCGGCGCGGCCACCGGCGCGAGCGGGAGCGCTCTCGCCACCAACTTCGCCTACCTCGTCGGCGATATAACTGTCGTCGTCGTGGTGCTGTCGGCGTTCGCCCTCGCGCGCTGGCGGCCAGGACCGGTGTGGCTGTTGATCGGCTGTGCCTACACCTTGCGTCTGGTGGCCGACGTCTTTTGGCTGTACAAGGCATCGGTTGGAACCTGGGCGGGCGGTGGCGTCGTCGACTCGGTATGGGTCGCCGGGCCGATCCTGGTGGCAAGCGCTGCGTGGCTCTCTTCGTTCGTGCGCCCGCCGCTCGTCGCCTCGCCGCGCGTGCGCGTGCGCTCGGCCGCTTCGATCTTCGCCGGCGCTGTGGTCGTGAGCGTCGCGAGCGTGGCCGCCGACCTGCCGAGAGCAGCCGAAGTGCTGGCGGAGGCCGCAGTGGCAGCGAGCGGCGTAGCGCTCGCTCTCGCCGTACGCGAGGCGAGCTTTGGGATGCGTACCCGCCTCGAGGTGCGCAGCTCGGAGCTCGACGCGCTAACGGGTTTGCCGACCCACTCCAGTTTCCAACAGCGGCTGGTCGAGCTCGAGACCCAGAGCGGCCGCCGACCCTTCAGCCTGCTGATGTGCGATGTGATCGGCCTTGGAGCGATCAA
>BEIR01000161.1 GCA_002898855.1 bacterium HR41 | reverse complement strand
GTCGCTGGCCGGGCGGGCGCGCACCGTAGCGAGAGCGCGGGCGGCTGGCTTCCGGTGCGAGGGGGTGATCTCGGTGGCCTTCGGCTGTCCCTACGAGGGGCGCGTACCGCCGGAACGGGTGTTCGAGATCGCTCGTGCCTTGCGTGACTTCGGCTGCGAGGAGATCGGTTTCGGCGACACGACCGGAATGGCGAACCCGCGCCAGGTCGGCGAGTTCTTCGAGCGGGCGAGCCAGGAAGTGCCAGGCGTCGAGCTCACCGCCCACTTCCACAACACGCGGGGTCAGGCGCTCGCCAACGTGGTGGCGGCCCTCGACGCTGGTGTCCGGTCGTTCGAGTCGTCGTTCGGCGAGCTCGGCGGTTGCCCGGTGCCGCGCGGCGCGACCGGCAACGTCGCAAGCGAGGATCTCGTCTCGATGCTGCACGAGATGGGCTACGAGACAGGCATCGATCTGGCGCGCTTGCTCGCGTGCGCCCAGGCCGTCCAGGAGCTGCTTGGGCGTCCGCTCGGCAGCCACCTGCTGACGGCCGGTCCGATCGACTGGACGGGGCGCGCAGATTGAGCGACCCCGTCGGCGGCGCCCGCGCAGCAGCGGAGGGGGTGCACGCGCGCCTTGCGAACGACGTAGAGGCGCTAACCGCGATTGCGCGCGGGTCGGCGGACGAGGGCGAGCTCGCGGCGGCGCGCTGGGCGTCGCGCCGTCTCGCCGACGCGGCAGGGGTCGCGGCGCGGGTCGAACGCTTCCGCTACCGCCGCACCTTCGCCCACGTTCACGCCCTTCACTTCGCCGCAGGAGCCATCGCCGCGCGTGCCCGCGGTTCGCAGCGCCCGCTCGTCCGTGGTCTCGGGCGCGCCGCTGCCGCTGCGACGTTCGCCGGGTTCGAACTCGACTACAGCGGTCGGCTCCAGCCGCTCGCCGGGCTGCCGCCGGTGGGCACGGGCGCAAACGTTGTCTGCGAGCTGCCGTCGCCGCCTGCGGGCGATGTCGGTAGCAGCGCCGCTGCCTCTCGCGCGGCGGCGCTCGCCAGCCGCGAGCGCCGCGTCGTTCTCGTCGCCCACCTCGACGCTGCGCGTGCCGGCATCATCTGGCATCCCGCGATCGTGCGTCCCGGCGACCGGTTGGCACGGCGGAGCGGCCGCCGCGCCTCGCTCGCGTTGGTCCCGGAGCTCGCGCTCGCGGCGGTGGCTTTAGCACCGGCCGCGATCGCGCGAGCCGCGGGGCGGCTGCTCGCTGCTGCCGCGCTGCTGACGGCCGAGTCGCTCGCCCGCGCTCCCGTACCCGGCGCCAACGACAACGCGAGCGGGGTCGCTGCGGTTCTCGAGCTGGCACGCCGTCTCGCGGCGCGACCCCCTGCGAACGCGGCCGTCGAGGTCGTCCTCACCGGCGCCGAGGAAGCGGGGATGGGGGGCATGGCCGCCTACCTCGCTAGCGCCGGTGCTCGCCGCGACCGGGCGAACACGCTCTTCCTCGGCCTCGACACGGTCGGATCGGGCGAACCGGTGGTGCTGGTCGCCGAAGGGGGAGCGTGGCCGGTCCGCTACCGCGAGCGCGACGTCGAGCTCGCTCGCGCTGCGGCGCGACGTGCCGGGCTGCCCGTGCCCCGGCGCTGGCGGATCGGTGGTTGGACCGACCCGGCGCTAGCCCGGCTCCGCGGTTTCCCTGCGCTGTCGCTGTTGTCGGTACGCGACGGCGGTTTTCCGAACTACCACCGCCCGGGCGACGTGCCCGCGCACGTCGACATCGACTGCGTCGCGGCGGTTGTGGACATCGCGGAAGCGATCGTCCGCGCCTGGGCGAGCGAGCGTTAGGCGCTTCGCACGGAAGCGCTCAGCGGCTCGGCGCGGCGGTCTCGCCGCACGGGCGGGGCGCGCCGACTCGCCGCAGCGAGCGTGCTGTCGGTGTCGGGGGCCGCTAGCTGGCGCTGGGCGGTCCCTGCTGGAGCAGCGCGAAAGCGATGTGGTCGCGCTCGACGTGGGCGTCGAGCACCTTGTCGTCGACGAGCGGCAGCGCTTGCGGCTCGATGAAGACGGCGGCGCCTGCCACCTCGACGATCTCGTCCTCGGCCTCGGGACCTTCGCGCAGCGAGATCTCTAGCGCGCCGGCGGTGCCCGATCCCGCCAGCGTGATCCGCATCCCCGAACCCTCGGGCATCTCGGAGGCGGCGAGCAGATCGCGGATCGCTTCGCTCGCCGCCGGGGAAATCGCGAGCATGGTCGCTTCTCCTTTTGTCGTTTGCCTGTGCTTCGAGCCTTCCCGCGCTTGCGACTGACGAAACGTCGACGCGCGAAGAAGCCGTGTGCCGCGCTCAGCGTCCCCGGAACTGCGGCGCGCGGCGCTCGAAGAAAGCGTTCGTCGCCTCGCCGAAATCGGCGCTCGCGGCGAGCCGCTCCTGGAGCGCCACCTCGAGCTCGAGTGATGCGGCGAGGGCGGGCTTGGCGACCTGGTCGAGCACGCGCTTGGCGCGACCGACGGCGAGCGGCGCGCACGCCAAAAGCTCGTCGCAGAGCTGGGCGGTGGTGGCGTCGATCTCGGCGGCCGGGGCGACGCGGTTAGCGAAGCCAAAGCGATGAGCCTCGGCACCGTCGATCAGCTTGCCGGTCATGATCAGCTCCTTGGCGTTGCCGAGCCCGACCACCGCCGGCAGCCGCGAGCTCCCGCCGACGTCAGGGATCAAGCCGACGCGCGTTTCGACTATGCCGGCTGTCGCCTCGCGCGCCATCACGCGCAGGTCGCACGCCAGCGCCAGCTCGAACGCGCCGCCGAGGCAGACCCCCTCGATCTGGGCGACGGTCGCCTTCGGCATCTCCTCGAGCAGGTTCCACCAGGCGATCAGCCGGCGGCGGAAAGCCCGCAGGCGCTCGGGAGCGCGCGATAGCTCGCGCAGCTCGCCGACGTCCATGCCCGACGAGAACACGCCGCCGTTGCCGCGCACCACGACGACGCGCACACCATCGTCGTCGGCGGCGCGTTCGAGCTCGGCGCCGAGCGCCGCGCACAGCTCTCCGTTTAGGGCGTTCCGCTTCTCGGGGCGGTTGAGAACCAGATGCCGAACCGCCCCCCGATCGACGACCTCCACTAGCGCCATGGCGGCAGCGTAACCGCCCCTCGTGGGACACTTCGCTGCCGTGGAAGCTCGAGGAGCCCAGGCAGGGGAGGTTCCGGCGCTCGCTGCAGCGATCGAGCGCGCTCTAGCGGGAGGGCCCGAACACCACCGGCGCAAGGCCGCGGAACAGGAGAAGCTCCCTGTGCGCGAGCGGATCGCACGACTCGTCGATCCCGGCAGCTTCTGCGAGGACGGCTTGCTCGCGCACGCCGAGGAAGAAGGGTTCGGGGCCGACGGCGTCGTCACCGGCACAGCGACCGTCGACGGTCGACCGATCTGCCTGATGGCCAACGATCCGACCGTCAAGGCGGGCTCGTGGGGGCCCCGTACGGTCGAGAAGATCGTGCGCATCCAGGAGCGAGCGCTGCGGCTCGAGGTGCCGATCGTCTACCTCGTCGACTCCGCGGGAGCGCGCATCACCGACCAGGTGCAGATGTTCCCCGGCCGCCGCCACGCCGGGCGAATCTTCTTCAACCAGGTGCAGCTGTCGGGGGTGGTGCCCCAGGTTTGCCTGCTGCTCGGCCCGTCGGCGGCCGGCGGCGCCTACATCCCCGCCTTCTGCGACGTCGTCGTGATGCATGCCGGTAACGCGTCGATGTATTTGGGCTCGCCGCGCATGGCGGAGATGGTGATCGGCGAGCGGGTGACGCTCGAAGAGATGGGCGGTGCGCGCATGCACTGCGAGGTGTCGGGCTGCGGTCACTTCCTGGTCGCCAGCGACAGCGAGGGGATCGATCTCGTCCGCCGCTACCTCTCCTACATGCCGAGCAACTTCCGCGGCGAGCCGCCGCAGCTGCCGGAGCGACCGCCGAGCCCAGAAGCGCGGCCCCTCGAGGATGTCGTGCCCGACGACGAAAACCGCCCCTTCGACATGCGCGCGGTGATCGCGGCACTGGTCGACGAGGGAAGCTTCCTCGAAGTGCAGGAACGGTGGGCGCGCGAGCTGATCGTCGGCTACGCGCGCCTCGCCGGATCGGTGGTCAGAATCGTCGCCAATCAGCCGAAGGTGCGGGGCGGCGTGTTGTTCGTCGACTCGGCCGACAAGGCGGCGCGGT
>BEIR01000160.1 GCA_002898855.1 bacterium HR41 | reverse complement strand
GTAAGGCCGCCCGACGACGTGCGCAAGCACGTTGAGGCGACCACGGTGGGCCATGCCGAGCACGACCTCGCGCGCCCCGTTGTGAGCCGCCAGCTCGATCGTCTCGTCGAGCATCGGCACGATCATGTCGAGACCCTCGATCGAGAACTGCTTCTGGCCGAGGAACGAGCGGCGCAGGTACTGCTCGAGCGCTTCGACCTGGGCGAGCCGTTCAAAAAGCTGCCGCTTGTACTCGGCCGCGAGCGGCTTGCGGAAGCGTCCCGACTCGATCGCCTGTCGCAGCCACACGCGCTGGCCGTGCTCGGAGATGTGCTCGATCTCGTAGGCGATCGTGCCGCAGTAGGTCTCGCGCAGGTGCGGCAGCGCGTCGGCGAAGGTTTCGCCGGGCACGGCGACACGCAGGATCCGCGCCGGGATCTGCTCCATCAACTCGGGGGTGAGGTTGACGGTCGCTGGGTCGAGCGCCGGGTCGCCGACGGGCTCGGAGCCGAGCGGGTCGAGACGCGCGGCCAGGTGCCCGTGCATGCGGTGCGCCTTGACGACCGACGTCGCCGCCTGCACCGCTTGCATCAGCGCCTCGTCGGGCATCTCCGGTGCGGCCGGCTTGACCGCTGCCGGCACGGGCTCGTCGGCGGTCACGGGCGCCTCGCGCTCCGCCGCCTTGTCGGGCAGCTCGACCCCTAGCTCCTCGGCGATGCGCTCGTAGAAACCGTCGCCGCCCTGCAGCAGCTCGTCGATACGAGCGAGGAACGACCCGGACTCGGCGCCCTGGATCACGCGGTGGTCGTAGGTGGAGGTCAGCGTCATTACCTTGCTGACTCCGAGCTCGCGCAGCCGCTCCTGCGGCACCTTGCGCAGACCGGGCGGGTATCCGATCGCCCCGGCGGCGACGATCGTCCCCTGGCCTTCCATCAGGCGCGGGACCGACGCAACCGTACCGATGCCACCGGGGTTGGTGAGCGTGATGTTCGCTCCCTGGTAGGCGTCGGGCGGCAGCGTGCCGTCACGCGCACCGGCGATGAGCTCGTCGTAGCGCTGGCGGAAGGTCGGGAAGTCGAGCTCGCTGGCGTCGCGGATGACCGGAACGAGGAGCGAGCGTGTGCCGTCGCGGCGCTCGACGTCGACCGCGATTCCGAGACTCACCGTGGCCGGAACCCGTCGGACCGGCTTGCCGTCGCGCTCGGCGTAGGAGTGCGCCATCACCGGCCAGTCACGCGCCGCGCGCACGATCGCCCAAGCGATCAGGTGAGTGAACGACAGACGTTGGCCGGCGGCCTTGAACTGGCGCCGGCGCCGGTCGAGCTCGTCGACCTCGATCGTGCGGAAGCTCGTCGCCGTCGGGATCGAGCGGCTGCGCTCCATGTAGCGGGCCAGCGTCGCCGCCGGTCCGCGCAGCGGCACCTCCCGAACGGCCTGTGTCTTCGCAGCGCTCGGCGCGCCAGCGGCAGCCACGCCGGCGCCGCGGGCGTCGCGAGCGCCGTCGGCTGCTGCGCCATCGCTGCCGGCGGTGCCCTGGCCGCTTGCTGCACGCAAGACGTCCTCTTTGGTGATGCGACCCCTGGGCCCGCTGCCCGACACGCGCGCGAGGTCGACACCGTGAGCCTGCGCCGCACGGCGAGCGACGGGCGTCGCTGCAGCCCCGTTGCCGAGCCCGGAGCCGCCCTCCGGCTCAGCCGCGGACCCGGCCTCCGGCCCACCCGCAGAACTCGGCTCCGCCGCCGCGGAGCGTCCTTCACCGCCAGCGTCGCGCGGCTCGACCGCCGCCGTCGGCGCACCCGTTGCGAGCCGGCAGAGGACGGTACCGACGGGGATCGTCTCGTCGCTCTCGACGAGGATCTCGGTGACGGTTCCGTCGGCGGGTGCGGGGACCTCGGCGTCGACCTTATCGGTCGAAATCTCGACGAGCGGCTGTCCCTTGCTGACCTTGTCGCCGACGCTGACGAGCCACTCGACGACGGTGCCCTCTTGCACCGACTCGCCCATCTGCGGCAGCTCGACGTCGATCGTCTCGCCGTCGCGCCCAGCTTCGCCGCTCGTGGCGCCGGCAGCGCCGCCGCCAGTTGCGGTGTAGCTCGCGGCGCCCGTGACGTCGTCGCCGGCACCTTCGTCGCTCGCGGCGGGCGCGGCGCCCCCATCGGTCGCGATCTCGCCGAGCACGGTTCCGACGGGCACCGTTTCGTCGGGACCGACGGCGATGCTCACGAGAGTTCCCGAGGCTGGCGCTGGTACTTCGGCGTCGACCTTGTCGGTCGAGATCTCGACGAGCGGCTCTCCCTCTTCGACGCGGTCGCCGACCTCTTTGAGCCAGGAAATAACCGTACCCTCCGTGACCGACTCGCCCATCTGCGGCATCTCGATCGCGACGGTCGCGGCGGGTGCGGACATCCGTTCCGCAACTGTACCGACCTCGCCGGGATTGTGAGATCTGGCGCAAACAGGGAGGGAGCGTGGCCACCGAAAAAGCGCGTAACGACGCGGAAGCGACGACAGTCGAGGGCGGCACGAGCAGCGAGCCGAGCGTCGCGCGCCGGGGCTCCGGCCGGCATCCGTCGCGTGGAACCTGGGGATGGGCGACGCCGCTGCCGGCACCCCCGATCGCGCGCGACGTGCAAGCCGCCGTCCGCGCGCGCCTCGGCTTCGGCGCCGACTGGGTCGAGGACCCGGTCGCGCTCGATCGCGTCGAACTGCCGCCGTCACGACTCGAGCCCCCAGCGTCGCTCGCTCACCTCTTCTCGACCGCCGCACCCGACCGCGCCGCCCACACCTACGGGCAGGCGTACCGCGATCTTGTGCGCGCGCTACGCGGCGAGTTCGACAACGCCCCCGATCTCGTGGCGCGCCCGCGCAGCGAAGCGGATGTCGAAGCGATCGTCCAGTGGTGCGCGGACAAGCGCGCGGCACTGATCCCGTGGGGCGGCGGGACGAGCGTGGTCGGTGGCGTCGAGCCGCGCGGCTGCGAGCAGTTCCCGGCCGTCGTCGCGCTCGACCTCGAAGAGCTCGTCGGTCTGCTCGATCTCGACGAGCGCTCGCGCGCCGCCTGCCTCGCCGCCGGCACGCCCGGACCGCTGGTCGAGGATCTCCTTCGTCCCCACGGTCTCACCCTGCGCTTCTTTCCGCAGTCGTTCGAGCGCTCCACGGTGGGCGGGTGGATCGCGACGCGTGCCGCCGGGCACTTCGCCACCTTCGAGCAACACATCGACGACCACGTCGAGGCGATCGCCGCCGTTACGCCGAGCGGCCGGTGGGAGAGCAGGCGCCTGCCGGCTTCGGGCGCCGGGCCGAGCCCAGACCGCCTGCTGCTCGGCTCCGAGGGCACGCTCGGCGTGATCACCCATGCGTGGGTGCGCGTGCGCCCGCGACCGCGCTTCCGCGCCCGCGCGAGCGTGACGTTTCCATCGCTCGCGAGCGCGGCCGATGCGGCGCGACAGCTCGTGCAGGCGGAGCTCGCACCCGCGAACCTGCGCGTCGTCGACGGCGAAGAAGCGTTCGTCACCGGGGCTCTAGCGGAGCGACGAGCGTTGTGCGTGCTCGGCTTCGAGTCAGCGGTCGAGCCGCAAGAGCGGCCGCTCGCACGGGCGCTCGAGCTGTTGCAGGACGCTGGTGGCGAGGTGGCGAGCGCCGGCGAGGCGGCAGGCGAAGCGGAAGGGGCGTGGCGTGCCGCTTTCGTCGGCGCGCCGGCTCTGCGCGATGTGTTGGTGCGGCTAGGCGTGCTCTGCGAGACCTGCGAGAGCGACGTAACCTGGGATCGCTTCGACACGTTCGTGACCGTGGTCGTCGAGGCCACAGCGGCAGCGGTGCGGGCGGTGTGCGGCACGGGCCTCGTCACGGTCCGGCTTACGCATCTCTACAGGGACGGCTGTGCGCCCTACTTCACGGTTCTGGCTCCCGCACGCAAGGGAGCGGAGCTGCGGCAGTGGGATGAGATCAAGGCGGCGGCGATGCGCGCGGTCGTCGACGCCGGGGGCACCGTCACCCACCACCACGCGGTGGGCCGCGACCACCTGCCCGGCTACCGCCAGCAGCGACCCGCGCCCTTCGCGCAAGCGCTGCGAGCGGCGAAGCACGCCGTCGATCCCCACGGGGTCATGAACCCCGGCGCGCTGCTGTGAGCGCGCCGGGGACAGATTTCCGAGCCGCTGTCGGTCAGCGCGCGGGCGCCGTCCGCAGGGCGAGCCGGATCGCAAGCGCCTGCTCGGCGCGCGCAAGCTGCGGCGCTAGCCGCGTA
>BEIR01000159.1 GCA_002898855.1 bacterium HR41 | reverse complement strand
CCCCGAACGGCCCCTCGGCGCCACCGAAGAGCGCCTGCGCATAGGCGCGCGAGGTCGTCGGCACGTCGCCCCGCTTGCCGTCGGCGATCACGAGCAGGCCCGCGCTCTTCGCGAACGCGACCGCCGCTTCGAGCGCTAGCCAACCGGCCGGGCCAAGCCGCTCGAAACAGGCGAGCTGGAACTTGGCCGCCACGCAGTGGTCGGCGACCGCGGCGATCGCCGCCTCGCAATGGGCCAGAACCGCCGCGGCCGTCGCGGCGCGCGCGTCCTCGCCCTGCTGCGCGGCGTGCTCGCCCGCCCCCTCCCCCGTCGCACCCGGCACGGCACCGACCCCCGCCAGCGCTCCCGGCCAGAGCGCGTGCGGATCGGGGTCGATCCCTACGACAAGACGGCTGCGGCGCTCCTCGATGAGCGCCGCCAGCCGCTCGACAAAGGAGGCGGACGCGCGGCCCGTCCCCGAGCTGTCAGGCGAAACCGCTACTTGACCGCGTTCTTGAGCTGCGAGCCAGGCGTGAAGCGCGGCACCTTGGCGGCCGCGATCTTGATCTTCTCGCCGGTGCGCGGGTTGATGCCCTGACGGGCGGCACGCTTCGTGACCGAGAACTTGCCGAAGCCGGTGAAGTTGACCTCGCCGCCGCGTTTCAGCGTCTCGGTCACGACCTCGAGGAAGGCGTTGACCGCGCGCTCGGCGTCAGCCTTCGTGAAGTTCGTCTTCTGGGCGACCCGATCGATGAACTCTGCCTTTGTCACGTCCGTTCCTCCTTCGCGGGTTGACGGCGTGAACCTAACAACCGAAGCGGACGAAGTCAGTGCCCATGCGGAATTTCGAGCGTGTCAGCGGGGGGGTACAGGGAGCGGAAAAGCGCAGGGAGCGGTAGCTAGCGGCCAGAGACGGTGATGCCGTCGACGAGCAGCGACGGCGTCGAGACGCTGCCTGCCAGCGGCACCCAGCGTCGGTCGTCGCCGAGCGCCTGCACGTCGCGCAACAGGTCGGTCAACGAACCCGCGACGGTCATTTCGCGCGCCGGCTCGGCGAGCTCTCCGCCGCGCACGACCACGCCCGACGCGCCGACCGAGAAGGTCCCCGAGACCGGGTTCACACCCGAGTGCAAGCCGCTCAGGTCGGTGATGTAGAAGCCGTCGCCGAGCGTCGCCAGAAGCTGCGCGAAAGGCACCTGCTCGCCCGCGACGACGAGGTTGGACACGCCGACCACGGGCGGCGTCCGGTACGAGCTGCGCAGCGCGTTGGCGGTGGTGTTCGTGCCTGCCCGGCGGGCGGTGCGCACGTCGTGGACGAACGTCAAAAGACGCCCCCCGGCGATCAGCTCGGTGCGCCCTGTGGGCGATCCTTCGCCGTCGAACGGAGCGCTCGCCGGACCGTCGGGCAGCGTCGCGTCGTCGGCGATCGTCAGCGACGAAGAAGCGACCTCGGCACCGAGCTTGTCGGCGAACGGCGAGCGGCCGCGCTCGACCTGTTCGGCCGAGAGCATCTCGCCCACGGCGGCGACGAGGGCAGCGGCAGCGAAGGCGTCGAACACGACCGCGCAGCGACGGCTCGGCGGTTTCGTAGCACCGGCGAGTAGCGCTGCCCGCTCGCCTGCCTCGCGGCCGATCCGCTCCGGGTCGAGCCCTTGCGGCGCCCGCGCGATGTCGAGACCGAAGCCGCTCATCCGCTCGCCAACCTCGCCGGCGAAAGCGGTGCAGTACATCCAGGCGGAGGACGCGGTGAAGGCGCCAGCGAACGACGCGCTGTTGGCGAGCGCCACCTCGAGCCAGGCGTCCTGGTAGACCACCTGCTCGACGTCGGTGACGGCACGCTGTGCGCGCGCCGCGCGCTCGCAAGCCCGCGCCAGCTCGACACAGTGGTCGCTACTCGCCGCAAGCAGACGTTCGTCAGCGAGGTCGGGCACCTCTGCCTGCCCACAATGGTCGGGCAAACCAGCGCCTGTCTCGCGATCGGCGATCCGCGCGAGGGCGACCGCCGCCCGCGCCGCTTCGGCAAGCTCGTCGCTGGCGAAGCCGGAGGCGTAGGCGAAACCCCAGCGCCCGTCGACAAACGCCCGCACCCCGACGCCGCAAGAAACCGCCTCGCCGAGCTCTTCGACGGCTTCGCGCCAGACGACGACGCGACGGCTGCGACGTCGCTCCGCCCACGCGTCGGCCGCCTCGGCGCCGGCAGCGACCGCCGCCTCGAGCGCGGTCTCCGCGGCAGCGCGGGCGGCTAGCTCGTGCCGCCGGCCGGCGGCACCCCCGCCGGCGCTCACTCGCTCCTGCCCTTTCCCCGTCACGCCCGCGTCCCTCCGACGGTGATCGAGCGCAGGCGCACGTGCGGCTGGCCGACCCCAGCGGGCACCGACTGCCCGCCCTTGCCACAGAAGCCAGTGGCGATCTCGAGGTCGTCGGCGATCCCGTCGATCGCCGCAAGGGCGCGCAGACAGTTGCCGACTAGCGTCGCGCCGCGCACGGGTGCGGTCACGCGGCCGTTCTCGATCAGGTAGCCCTCGGAGACGCCGAAGACGAAGTCGCCCGTCGCCGGTTCGACTTGGCCTCCGCCGAAGGAGACGGCGTACAAGCCGCGCCTCACGCCCGCGATGAGATCTTCGGGAGAGGCGTCGCCGGGAGCGAAGTAGGTGTTCGTCATGCGCGGCAGGGGTGGGTGCCGGTACGACTCGCGGCGGCCGTTGCCGGTCGGCGCGGCGTTGGACTCGCGCGCCCGCACGAGGTCGTAGAGGTAGCCCACGAGCTCGCCCTCGGCGATGATCGTCGTGCGCTGGGTCGCCGTTCCCTCGTCGTCGCAACCATCGCTGCCCCACGCGCCAGCGAGCGCGCCGTCGTCGTAAGCGGTGACGAACGGCGGGGCGACACGCTTGCCGAGCAACCCCGCGTAGACGCTCGCGCCTTTCTGGACAGCGTCCGCTTCGAGCCCGTGGCCGACCGCTTCGTGCAACAGGACGCCGCCGAAACCGTTGCCCACCACCACCGGCATCTCGCCGGTCGGCGCATCGACCGCATCTAGCAGCGCCAGCGCCTTCTGTGCAGCGCGCTCGCCGACGTCGGTGGCGTCGGCGACAAGCTCGAAGCCGGCGCAGCCGCCGCGCGTCTCGACGCCGCTTTCGGTGCGCCCGTCGCGGCGAGCTACGGCTTGGCAGGTGAGGCGCACACGCGTGCGCTCGTCGCAGGCGGACACACCGTCGGAGTTGAAGATCGTGACGCGGCGAGTGCTTTCGGCGTAGCCGGCTCGGACCTGGACCACCGCGACGCCCTGGGCGCGGGCGGCTTCGTCTACGCGAGCGACGAGATCGGCCTTGTCGGCGATGCTCACCGCCGTCGGGGCGACCGCGACGTCGTGCAGCCGGCGCTGCCGCGGCGCGGCGAGCGGCGCCGGCGTGCGCGCACCCGCCCGCGCCGCGCTCGCGAGCGAGGCGGCCAGAGCCAAAAGCTCGCCCTCGCTGACGCTGTCGGTGTAGCCGTAGAAGGTCGCCCCGTCGCGGACGATGCGCAGACAGGCGCCGCGCTCCGACCCGAGCTGCGGGCGCTCGAGCCTGCGATCGTCGCGCACCAGCGCCAGCGACCGCCGCTCCTCGCAGAACAGCTCGCCGAGCTCACCACCGTGCGCGAGAAGACGCGCCAGCACACGTTCGGCGACATCGGGAGCGACCAGCGTGGATGCCTCAGCCACGGCGCTTCCTGACCTTGCCAGCGGCAAGCGCGCACGTACATGCCTCGGCCAGCGCTTGCGCTCGTGTTGTGTTCACTGTTCGTCGCTCTCGGTGCGGACGACGGCGATCATCTCGTCTGCCAGCTCGAGGGCGCGATCGTACCCGCGCGCGCCGGGCTCGAGCGTGTGTCGGCGGCCGTCGGCGGTCACGCGCACGACGCGCGGCTCGCGTTCGCGCCGGGCGCGCCGTACAGCGGCACCGACGTTCTCGGCGACGGCGAGCAGGCCGTTGACGAGCCAACCGGGTCTGTTCGCCGAGCTCACGAGTCCCTCCGCTTCGCTGTCGTCCGGGCGGTTGCCGGCGGCGCAGGGAACCTGCCGTCGAGCGCCATCCGCAGGTCGTAGAGGAGCGTCGTGGCGAGCACTCCCGGGCCGGCCACAGCACACAGGGTCCGCTCGCCGCGGCGGGCGAGAAGAACCTGCCCTTGGCGGGTTCGTACGCACAACTCGCCGTCGGGCGGCGCGAGCGCCCCCAGCTCGTGCGCCAGGTCGGCTAGCCGCGCAGCGGTGGCGGCCGCGACGCCGG
>BEIR01000158.1 GCA_002898855.1 bacterium HR41 | reverse complement strand
GTTACGGCCTCTCGCACGTCGCCTGGACACGGCTCGTCGGTAGCCGCGAGGTCGGGCTGATTGTCGTAGGCCGGCGCGCCGACGAGCCCTTTTCGCGCGCCGACGAGGCGGAGCTGCGTGCGGTCGCCTACCGCATCGCCACCGCTGTCGAGAACGAACAGTTGCGGCAAGCCCGTGAAACGCAGCTGCGGCGCCTGCGCCGCTTGCACGAACTGACCGTGGAGCTGAGCGCGGCGATCGACCCCGAGGCGGTCGCCAGATGTCTGGCACGGGCTGCCAGCGACGGCCTTCGGGCGTCAGCGTGCGGTGTTTACATCGCTCGCGGGGCGCTGCTGGAGCTCGTCGACGCGCGCGTCTCTGCGGCGGGGCGCGTACCGCAGCAGCTGCCGGTGCGCGACGCGGCGGCGTCGCTCGCCGCGGACGTCGCCCTGCTCGAGCTGCGCGACGGCGACCAGCTGCTCGGCGCGGTCGCGCTCTCGCCAGCGCCCGAGCCCGGATCGGAGCTCGATCTTGTCGTCCGCAACGCTGCCGACGTCGGCGCGCTGGCGCTGCGCCGGGCGCTGCTCTGGGAACGCACGAAGGAACAGGCGCGGCTCGACTCGCTCACTGGGCTGCCGGCCCACCGTGCTTTCCACGAGCGGCTCGAGGAACTTCTCGTCCACGGCTCGGCACCGCTGTCGCTCGCGCTTCTCGACATCGACGACTTCAAGCAGATCAACGATCGTTACGGGCATCCGGTCGGTGATGACGCCCTGCGTGCCGTCGCCGACACGCTGCGCAGCGGTACGCGCGGCGATGACGAAGCGTTCCGCATCGGGGGCGAGGAGTTCGCCGTCGTGATGCCGGCGACCGAAGCAGCTAGCGCGCTGCGTGCTGCGACACGCCTATGCGAGCGGGTGCGAGCGATCGCCGCTCCCGTGAAGCTGATGATCAGCGTCGGTGTCGCCGAGGCGGGCGTGCATGGCACGACCCGCGACGAGCTGATCGCCGCGGCGGATGCGGCTCTCTACAAGGCGAAACGCGCGGGCAAGGACCGCGCCGTGCTTGCCGATCGGCCTGCGAGCGACGCGGGCGCGATCGGTGCGACACGGTCGGGTCCGCGGGGAGTGCCCGAGCGTCACCGCCTGGCAGTGATCGAGGGTGGCGCCAGCGACAGGACCGCCGGCGGGAGCGACGAGCATCGCGCGGCGGGGGATCGCGACGAGGCGGAGGCGCCGGCGATCCCGTCGCGACGACCGCACCCGCCTGCCGATCGGCTCCGGCTAGCGCAAGCCCAGGGAAGCGAGCGCACCGCGGAGGAGGCGTTGGGGCCCCAGCTTGCCGCTCTCGTCGGGGCGCTCTACCGGCGCGACCCCGCGAGCGAGACGCACACACGGTTGACGCTCCGGCTGGTACGCGAGATCGCTCGCCAGGCCGAACTCGACGCGCACACGACGCTCCTCGCCGAGCGCGCGGCCCGCGTACAGGCGCTCGGCAAGCTCGCCTGGCCACCGGAGATGCTGCGCTCGCAGCGGCCGCTCGACCGCAGCGGCTACGAGCTCGTGCGCGTTCACACGCTGGCGGGGGAGGCGCTTTTGCGCGGTATCGGCGCGATCGAGCTTGCGCGGATCGTGCGCTCGCACCACGAGCGCTTCGACGGCTGCGGCTATCCCGATGGTTTGCGTGCCGACAGCATCCCGCTCGCGGCGCGTTTGCTCCACCTCGCCGAGGCGATCGCGGCGATGTCCCTCGATCGCCCCTACCGGCGCGCCTTGACACCGGCGCAGGTAGCGGAGGAGCTCGCCCGCGAGGGTGGCGGGCAGTTCGATCCCGACCTTGTAGACGCTGCCCTGTCGATCCCCGGAGCGCCGTTCGCCAACCTCTCTAGCTGATAGCGTGTTGGGGAGCTTCCGCCGATGAGCGACGACGATCCGCCTCGAAGTAGCGAGCCGCTGAGCAGCGCAGGGTCGGCCCCGTCGGTGGGGAGGTGGCCAGCGACTTGACGCCGCTGCTGCTGATTCTTGCCGTACTTGCCCTGATCGCCCTCAACGGCTTTTTTGTCGCCGCCGAGTTCGCGCTCGTGCGCGCGCGCCAAAGCCGCCTCGAGGAGCTCGCCAAGCAGGGCAGCAGCGGCGCTCGCGTCGCGCTCCGCCAGCTGGAGCGCATCGACCAGTACCTCGCCGCGTGCCAGCTCGGCAACACGATGACCGCGATCGGGATCGGTTTCCTCGGCGAGCCCGCAGTAGCGGAGCTAGTCGCGCCGCTGCTGACCGGGGCGCTGGGCGAAGCTTTCGCCCTGGGATTGTCGGTCACGCTTGCGTACGTACTGGTGACCGCGCTGCACATCGTGCTCGGAGAGCAAGTGCCGAAGCTGTTCGCCGTTGTCCACGCTGAGCGCGTCGTGGCCGTGCTCGCGCGCCCGCTCGGATGGTTCAACACCGTCTTCGAGCCGGCCGTGCGCGTCCTCAACGGCGCTACCAACGCCGTCTTGCGCCTGCTCGGCGTCGACCCGCGCGCCGAGTTCGAGGAGGGCGTCACCGCCGAAGAGCTCAAATACCTGGTGGCGCGCGGACTGCGCGCGGCGAAGCTCGACCCGGGCGAGGCGGGGATGCTGTCGGGCGTCTTCCACCTCCACGAGCAGCAGGCGCGCCACGTGATGACGCCGATCCCCGCTGTCGTCACGTGCGACATCTCGGAAAGCGCGGGTGTCGCACTTCAGCGCTGTGTCGACTCGGGGCACACTCGCCTCGTCGTCACCGAGCAGGGCTCGACCGACAAGGTGCGCGGTGTGGTGCACGTCAACTCGCTGGCGAGGCGCGTGCTCACGCACGGGTTCGACGCACCGATCGACGACGCCGTCAAGGATGTTTTGATCGTGCCCGAGACGAAGCCGCTCGACGACCTGCTCGCCGACCTTCAGCGCGAGCGCGCGTCGCTGGCGGTGGTGATCGACGAGTACGGGCGGACGGTGGGGATCGTCACGGTCGAGGACATCCTCGAGGAGATCGTCGGCGAGATCGCCGACGAGACGGATCCGGTCGTCACCGGCGTGCGCCGCTTACGCAACGGCGACTGGTGGGTGCGCGGGCACGTTCCGATCACCGACCTGCGCGACTACGGCATCGATCTCGCGATCGAACCGGGCGAGTACAACTCGATCGGCGGCTACGTCTTCGGTCAGCTCGGACGTTTGCCGAAGCGGGGCGACCTGGTGCGCATCGACGGTTTCTCGCTGCGCGTCGAGTCGGTGCGCGAGAACCGTGTCGAAGCGGTGCGCATCCGCGACCACCGCGGCGAGCCACAGGAGCCGCAGCGCGGCGACGGCAGGGGCGACCAGCGGCACGCTGGGGTGGTGCCCCCTCCGCCGGGCGAGGGCCGGCCGGTCGAACAGGCGGCGGCCGACCCCGACCAGCGGTCGGGTTGACGAACTAGAAGGTCGCGGTCGTGCCGGGCCCGCGGTGCCGTGCGCTGCACCGGCCGGGGGCTAGGCAAGTCGGGGTCAAGTCGCAGGCGGCGTGTCGACGTCCGTTTCGACCGCTTGCGGTCGAGCCGCTGCTGCGGCTAGGCGCTCGGCGAGAGCTCGCACGCGCGCTGTCGGTTCCGCGCTCGCCGGCAGCACCAGTTCGTAGCTGCGCGGCAACTGCAGCTGCTCGACTCGCACCACCTGCAGCAGGCGATAGCGCTCCACGACGCGCCGGGACTCGACCATTGGTGCGTTGTGTCGCAACGCTTCCTGCACCGCTGCTGCTGGTGTGGCTGCTTCCGTCAACACGGTCGGAGCGGGAAGGCTGGCGGCTTCGAGTGCGGACTGCAGACACCAACGCGAGTTCGAACCGGGATCGCGGACGACCAACGGGGTGGAGAGGAACTCGGCGAGGGCGATCGTGCCGCGCACGGCCCACGGATGAGCGCGCGGCACCGCACACACGAGCTCGTCGGGACAGATCTCGCGTTCTTCGACGGAAGGGTTGGGGGTGGCGCCGGGGCGCCGCGCCGAGACACCGATATCGGCACTCCCGTCGGCGACGAGGCGCCGCACGATTTGACTGTTCGCAACGAAGAGCTCGACAAGGGGTCCCCCCTCGTCGTGCAGCCGCGCCAGAAAGTCGTCTACGAACGCTTCGCGAGCGCTGTGGCTCGCTGCAAGACGGAGCGGGTGGACCTCGGTGCGAGCAGCTTCGAGTAACCGCTCGAGCGCGGCCGCCCGTTCGAGCAGGCCGACGGCGTACTGATACACGCGACGACCGGCGGGGGTGAGCCGGACGCCGCG
>BEIR01000157.1 GCA_002898855.1 bacterium HR41 | reverse complement strand
ACGTGACGATCACCAGCATGTCGCTCACCTTGAACGGCATGGTGGGCGGCCAGCGGTTCTTGACGATGCCCTCGAGCTGCAACACCGCGAACCTCACGGTGACGGCTGGATCGTGGGACTCGACGGCGACCGCCACGCGCTCGGCGCCGATAACCCCGACCGGCTGCGCGTCGCTGGCGTTCAACCCGAGCTTCGCCTTCACGACGCAGACGACCCGTGCTGAGACGCCGTCCGGCGCCACCGCAGCCATCACACTGCCGTCGGGCAGCCCGACGCTGAAGCGAGCTGTCGTGACCCTTCCGCCGGGCGTAGCGATAAATCCCGCCGCCGCCGACGGCCTCGCCGCCTGTAGCGACGCACAGTTCGCGGTGGACTCCAACTCAGCGCCGGCGTGTCCGTCCGCTTCGCGCGTCGGGACGGTCGAGTTCGACACACCGCTGCTCGGCCTGCTCACCGGCGACGTGTACTTCGCCCAGCCGACTGATGCGCGACCGTGGGGGCTTTTCGTCTCGATCAGCGGCCCCGGCTTCTTCGCGAAGCTCGTCGGCAACGTCGCGATCGATCAGTCGAACGGGCAAATCACGACGACGTTCGACGACATCCCCCAGGTGCCGTTCACCGCTTTCCGCCTCACCTTCAACGGCGGCAGCAAGGCGCTCCTGGTGACGCCACGAGCGTGCGGCGCAGCACAGGCGCAGGCACAGCTGACGCCGTGGAGCTCCTCGACCCCGGTGGCACGCAACTCCACGGTGACGATCAGCTGGGACGGTGCCGGCGCACCGTGCCCCTCGCCGCGCCCGTTCAACCCGACGCTGGCGCTGGCGCTGAGCGACAGCTCCGCGGGCGCGAGCCCGGCGATGACGCTCACCGTCACGCGACCCGATCGCGACCAGGAGCTCGGCTCGCTGCGCGTGTCGCTGCCGCCCGGCCTCCTCGGGTACCTGGCAATGGACGGGCTCTCGCTCTGCTCTCCGTCGAGCGCCGCTAGCGGATCGTGCCCGGCAAGCTCGCGCGTCGGTTCGGTCGCGGCGACGAGCGGCCCGGGCACCTCGCCGGTGACGCTGAATGGCGACGTCTACCTCACGAGCGCGCCCCGCAGCGGGGCTATCGCAGGGTTGGCGGTGGTGATACCCGCCCGTGTCGGGCCCGTCGACCTCGGGCGCGTGGTAGTCACGAACGCGCTCGTCCTGCGCACGAGCGACTTCGGACTGGTCGTCGAGAGCGACCGGCTGCCGTCGGCGCTCAAGGGGATTCCGCTCGCGGTCCGCTCGCTCGCGATCAGGCTCGACCGCAGCGGCTTCCTGCGCAACCCGACGCGCTGCGGCACTCTGCAAGCGGCCGCGACGATCGCCGCCAGTGACGGTCGCACCGCCAACCGCAGCGTGCCGCTAGCGATCAGCGGCTGCGACCGTTTGCCTTTCGCTCCGGCGCTCGCCGGTTCGGTCGGGGCGCGCGACAACTTCGGCAGCTCGACAGTCGGCGTTCCCTTGACCACTCGAATCACGTTGCCGAGCGGCAACGCGGCGCTCAAGCGCGCGCGGGTGCAGTTGCCGAGCTCGATCCTGCCGAGCCTGGACGCGCTGTCGCGTGCGTGCCCGGTGTCCCAGATCGCTAGCGGCAGCTGCCCGCCGAACGCTCGCGTCGGCACGGCGCGTGTCGTGACGCCGCTTTTGCCGATCACGCTCGAGGCGCCGGTGCTGCTGGCCGAGAACGCAGGTGGGCTGCCGCGGCTGGCGATCCCCTTGCTCGGCTCCGTGCTGTACGGGGACGTCAGCCTTGCTAGCGGACGGGTGACGACCACCTTCGACAACCTGCCCGACATCCCGCTCGCGAGCTTCGAGCTGGCGATCGACGGTGGCCCCAGCGGCCTGTTGCGGGCACCTAACACGATCTGCGTACCGAACGACGTCACGACAGTCGCGACGCTCGACGCACACAGCGGCCGCTCGCTGTCGGTGACTAAGGCGCTCGATCGACCGACCTGTACAGCGCCCCGCAACGCTGGCGGGTCGGGCGGTTCTTCCGGTTCCGGCGGCAGTGGCGGGGACGACCGCACTAGCCCGAGCTCGACCCGGCCGTCCGGGCGGGCGAGCGTGGTCGTCCGCCGCGGGCGCGCCACGGTAGTGCTGCGCATCCGTCAGCCGCGTGCTCTCGCCGCCCTGGCGCGTGTGCGGGCGGTACTGCCGCGGTCGCTCACCCCGCGTCGCGGCGTGCGACCGATCGCTCGCACGAGCAAGCGCATCGCCCGCAAGTACGTCCGCCTGCGCGGACGTACAGTCCAGGTGCGGCTCGTGCGTAGCACGCGCAGCGTGCTGGTGCGTATCGCCCAGGTGCGTGTTTCGCGCTCGGTCCAACGAGCGCTCGCCCGGCGCAAGCGTCCGGTCGTGCGGATCGCGGTGACCGTGGTCGATCGCAAGGGCCGCAGCTGGCGAATCACCGTCTCGACGCGGGCACGGCGCGCCTGAGCGCACGTCCCCGCTCGGCGCGTTAGATCCGCGCCCAGCGGGGCAAGAAACAAGTGTGAGGCCATGGCCACAGCGTCTGCGCGTTGTTCCCGGTACGGTCGCGTTCGCTTCACCGGACCGCGTGCGGCCGCGCGCGACCGCGGTTGCGCTAGCGCCATCGTGCAGCGCGGCAGGGACAGCCGGTCACGGCAAAAGCGATGTGGGTGGTCGCGGAGCGGGTACTCTCGCGGGTAATGGAAGCCGGGTCGGGAACGCTCGACGAAGTCGTCGAGCAGCGCCTACAGGAACTGATCGAAAAGGGTGAGGAAGAGGGCTGCGTGCCGCTGTCCGAAATCAACAAGCTGATCGAAGAGCTCGAGCTCGAAGAGGAACAGGCCGAGCTCATCCACGAGCGTCTCGCGGCCCTCGGTCTCGAGACCACCGACGATTGCGGGCGCAGCGAGATCGCGCCCGGTCCGGAGTTCGAGAACGGCCAGCTCGCCGACTCCACGAGCGACGCCTTGGCGCTGTTTTTGCGTGACATTCGCCGCTACCCGCTGCTGACCGCCGAGGAAGAGATCGAGCTCGCGAAGCGCATCGAGCAGGGCGACCTCGAGGCGAAGGAACGGATGATCAACTCCAACCTGCGTCTCGTCGTCTCGATCGCCAAGAAGTACCAGGGCCAGGAGCTCTCGCTGCTCGACCTGATCCAGGAAGGCATCCTCGGTCTCATCCGAGCGGTCGAGAAGTTCGACTGGCGGCGGGGCTACAAGTTCTCTACCTACGCCACCTTCTGGATCCGCCAGGCGATCCAGCGCGGCTTGGCGAACGCCGCACGCACGATTCGCGTGCCCGTGCACATCGGGCAGCGGCAGCGCAAGATCGCCCGCGCCGAGCGTGAGCTCCAAGCGCGCCTCGGCCGCGAACCGACCGATCTCGAGCTGGCGCGCGAGACGGGGCTGACGATCGATCAGATCATCGAGACACGGGAGGTTCACCGCTCGGTCACGAGCCTCGAGCGGCCGGTAGGCGAAGACGGAGAAACCGAGCTCGGTGACCTCCTCCCCGCCGACCAGCGCGAGCCCCACGAGGAGGTCGAACTGAGCCTCCGCGACGAGAGCGTGCGCCGCGCGATCGAACAGCTGCCCGAACGCGAGCGGCAGGTGATCAAGATGCGCTTCGGTATTGGCGGGGCCGAGCCGACGCCACTGCGCGAGACGGGGCGGCGCCTCGGCCTGTCGCCGGAGGGCGTGCGGAGGATCGAGCGCGAGGCGCTGCGCAAGCTCGCAGAGAAACGCGAGCTCGCCGCGCTCGCCGAGGCTGCGTGACGGTGCTCCCGGCTCGCCCGCTGCGCGCGGCCGCGCGCAGCGGGCGAGCCGGTCACGGTCGTCGGTTCGCTGAGACAGCCGAGCGGCGCCTGGCGAGGGGCGCCAAGAACTCGAGCTGATCGGCGAGAAAGCGCTCGTGCCACTTGCCGTTGTAGGCGTCGAAGTGGCCGCAGTCGTACTCGCGCAGAAGAGCGTTCGGCAACCTCTGCGCCATCCGTCGTGCCGCCGACGCCGGTGTCACACGATCGTGCCGGGCTACCTGCACGAGAACCGGCGCCGCGACCCGGCGCGCGTGGCGTGTCGGCGAGTAGCGCACGGCTGCCAAGAGCGAGCGCGCCGCGATCCGGTTCTCCCACGGTTCGCCGGCGAACATCGCCGCGTACCCGGGCAGAGCATCGGGCGACGTCATCGCCGCCAGACACCCCGGCGGCGCAACGATCGGGATGTAGAACGGCTCGTGACCGCGCGCAGCGCGCAACAGATCGATGGCGATGCTGGCGAA
>BEIR01000156.1 GCA_002898855.1 bacterium HR41 | reverse complement strand
TGGCTGGCACGGGAGTGGCAGCCCTCTGACCTCGACGGCGCCTTTTTGGTGATCGCTGCCACCGACGACAGCGACGTCAACATCCGCATCTTCGAGGAAGCGGAGCGGCGAGCGATGCTCGTCAACGTCGTCGACGTGCCGCCACTGTGCAACTTCATCCTGCCGGCGATCGTTCGTCAGGGACCGCTGGCGATCGCGATCTCGACCCAAGGGGCGTCACCGGCGCTCGCCAAGCGCATCCGCGACGAGGTCGCCGCCCGCTACGGCGAGCCTTACGCACGGCTGGCGGTGCTGCTCAACGAGGTGCGCGGCTGGGCGAAGCGGACGCTCCCCACCTACCAGGACCGCAAGGAGTTCTTCGAGTCGATCGTCAACGGCGATCCCGACCCGATCGAGCTGCTCGCACGCGGCGACGAGCAGGCTGTGCGGGAGCTGATCGCGAACGCCCAGCGCGAGCGGGAGCGCGCGCTCGCCTGAGGACGGATCCGCGGGCGATGTCCGCCCCGGCGCCGGTCGCGATTGCGCTGGAACGCGTCGGGCGCACCTTCGGCGACGTCGTCGCGCTGCACGACGTGACGCTCGAGGTACGGGTCGGGCAGACGCTGTGCGTCGTCGGCCGCAACGGGGCGGGCAAGACCACGCTCGCCCGCATCGTCGCCGGGCTCTTGCGACCGTCGCAGGGTCGAGTGCGCGTACTCGGGGCCGAGCTTCCGGCCGAGCGCCACGCTCTGCGCGGGCGCATCGGCTACGTCGGCCACGACGCGGCGCTCTACCGCGCGCTTACAGCACGCGAGAACGCCCGTCTGCGCGCTCGCCTTCTCGGCCTGCCCGATGCGAGCGCCGACCGCGCAGTCGCCGCCGCCGAACTCGGCCGCCACGCCGACCGCCCGGTGCGCGAGCTCTCGCGTGGATTGCGTCAGCGCGCGGCGGTCGCCTGCGCACTCGTGGGCGACCCCGAGCTGCTGGTGCTCGACGAACCGTTCGCGAGCCTCGACCGTGCCGCCAGCGAGCTCGTCGCCGGCCTGGTCGAACCGCGAGAGGGGCGGACGCGCCTGCTCGTCACGCACGACCTGGAACGTGCCGCGCGCGAGGGCAACGTGGTGTTGGTCCTCGCCGACGGACGGGCACACATCGCAGATCGCGCAGGGAGGGCACCGAGCGCGGCCGATCTCGCCGAGGTGCTGCAGTGACCGCACGCCTGCGCGACCAGTTGCGCGCGCTCGTCGCCAAGGACGTGCGTCTCGAGCTGCGTTCGGCCGAGGCGCTGCCGGCAGCGCTGCTGTTCGCCCTCTCGGCGATCGTCGTAATCCACTTCGCCTTCCAGCGCGACACGCTCGCCGGCCCGCTCGCCGCCGGCGCGTTCTGGGTGACGCTGCTGTTCGCCGCCTTTCTGCCGGTCACCCGCGCCTTCGTCGTCGACAGCGAGCAGGGCGGCATCGACGCCGTGCGCCTAGCCGGGGTCGACGGCACGACCGTCGTTGCCGCGAAAGCGGCGTCGCTCGTGCTGGCGCTCGTCGCCGTCGAGACCGTGCTCGTACCGGCCTTCGCGCTACTGCTCTTGGGTCCTTCGCTCTGGCCCGTGCTCGTGCCGCTCCTCGCCGTGCTCGCACTAGCCAACGTCGGCATCGCTGTAGTCGGAGCTGTGGCGGCGGCGCTAGCGGCACTGTCGCGGCTGCGCGAGCTGATCGTCCCGATCCTGATGCTGCCGCTGTCGGTTCCCCTGGTGATCGGCGCCGCAGAGGCGACGGCGCCGCTCTTCTCGCAGACGCCCGGCGACCTCGAGCTGCGCTGGCTGTTGCTCCTGGGGCTTTACGATGTGTTGTTCGTAGCCGTCGCCGTCGGCGTCGCCGACCATCTCATCGACGAATGACAGCGCTGCGCTCAAACCGCCTCGCTCTGCTCGCCGCGGCGACCGCCTGCCTGCTCGCGCTCGCCTTGGCCCTGGTGTTCTTCTACGCCCCGCTCGACGCCGACCAGGGCTTCGTACAGAAGATCTTCTATGTCCACGTCCCGTCGGCGATCGTGGCGCTAGGCGGCTTCGTCGCCGCCGGTGTGATGGGCGCGCTCTATCTGCGCAGCGGAAACCCGCGCTGGGACCTGCGCAGCTACGTCGCGATCCACCTGTCGGTGATCTTCGGCTGTGTGGTGCTCGCCACCGGCTCGATCTGGGCGCGCGCGTCGTGGGGGCACTGGTGGCTGTGGGACGAGCCGGTGCTCGTGTCGTTCCTTGTGATCTTCCTCCTCTACTGCGTCTACTACCCGCTGCGCTACTCGATCGACGACCGCGAGCGACAGGCGCGGGCCGCCTCGGTGTTCGCGATCACCGCCGGCGCCTTCGTGCCCGTGAACTTCATCGCGGTGCGCCTCGCCGAGTCGTTCACGCACCCGCGGGTGCTCTCCCAGACGGGCGGGAACATGCCCGGCGAGATGCGGCTGACATTTCTCGTCGCGCTCGCCGCGGTGGCCCTCCTCTACGTGACCCTCTGCCGGCTCGAGATCGCGGCTAAAACGCTCTCAGCACAACTTTCCGAGCTGCGCCGCGCGCTCGAGAGCGCGCACGTCGGGGCGCTGCCGGGCGGCCCACGGGCGCGCGGCTCGCAGGCACCCTCGACACCGGCCGCGTCGACGGGGGCGGGAGGCTGACGATGCCAGCGCTGCCGTTGGACGAGGCCGGCAAGTACGTGGCGGCGGCGTACGTGATCTTCGCCGTGCTGCCGGTGATCTACGTGGCGATCCTGGCGAGCAAGATCGGCCGCCTCCAGAGCGAGGTGGCGCGCTTGCTCGAGCTGGTCCGCGACGAACGCAGCGGGAGATGAGCTCCGGCCTGCTCGTACTCGGTGCTTCGCACAAAACGGCACCGCTCGCCTTGCGCGAGCGTCTGGCGCTGCCCGAGGGTCGGGCCGCCGCGATCCTCGGCGAGCTCGTCAGCGTGCCGGCGATCCAAGAGGCGGTCGCCCTCTCGACCTGCAACCGCACCGAGCTCTATGTGCTTGCAAGCGACACGGTGGCGGCGGAGAGCGCTGCGCTCGGCGTTCTCGCCCGCCAGGCGGCGATCGGTCCGACCGAGCTGTCGAATGCGCTGTACTCGCTGCGCGACCGCGACGCTGTGCGCCACCTGTTCGCCGTCGCCGCCGGTCTCGACTCGATGGTCGTCGGCGAAGCCGAGATCCAAGGTCAGGTGCGCAGAGCGCACGAGCTCGCCACTGTCGAGGGCGCGAGCGGGCCGGTCACCAACCGTCTTTTCCGCGACGCGATCGCCGCCGGCAAGCGCGTGCGTAGTGAAACGACGATCGGCCGCCGCAGGGTGTCGGTGCCGTCGGTGGCGGTCGAGCTGGCGGCTGCGACGCTCGGCGACCTCTCGAGCCGGCGAGTGCTCGTCATCGGCGCCGGCGAGGGCGGCGAGTTGACGGCGCGCGCCCTGCGCGCACAGGGCGTCCACACCGTGTTCGTGGCCAACCGGCGCTACGACCGGGCGATCGGCTTGGCGCGCCGCTTCGGCGGCCAAGCAGTACGTTTCGACCAGCTGCCGGCCGAGCTCGTCAGCGCCGACATCGTCGTCAGCTCGACCGGATCGCCGCACCTGATCGTCGGTCGCGAGGAGCTCGAGCTGGTGATGAACGAGCGCGACTGGCGTCCGCTCGTGATCATCGACATCGCCGTGCCGCGCGACTTCGACCCCGAGGTGCGCGCACTGCGGGCGATCACGCTCTTCGACATGGACGACCTGCAGCGCGAGGTGGCGCGCAACCTGCGCCTGCGCGAAGCCGAGCGCCGGCAAGCCGCGACGATCGTCGAGGAGGAAACCGAGCGCTTCTGCGCATGGCTCACCGAGCTCGACGTGCTGCCGACGATCGCGGCGCTCAGGCGCCGTGCCGACGCGCTCGTCGCAGCGGTGCTGGCCGAGAACGAGGGGCGCTGGGAGAGCCTGTCGGTGCGCGACCGACAGCGGGTCGAAGCGATGGCGCGGGCGCTCGCCAAGCGTCTGCTCCACGACCCGACGGCGGTCCTGCGGCGCAGCGCGGGAAGCGAGGACGGCTACCGCCTGGCGCACGCTGTGCGTGAGCTGTTCCAGCTCGACCGCAGCGCGGGCGGCGCGAGCGCCAGCGATCGCGAGAACGCTGCCGGCGCGCCCGGGGCGAAGGTCGAGCGGCTGACTCGGCGTGCCCAGCGCGGCGCCCGCAAGAGCGTTCGGTGACCGCCGCTCGCGGCAAGCTGCCGCGCCCACTACGCGTCGGCACCCGCCCGTCGCTGCTCGCACGCACCCAGGCCGAGATCGCTGCACGGCGGCTC
>BEIR01000155.1 GCA_002898855.1 bacterium HR41 | reverse complement strand
CAGGCCGTTGTTTCTTCCCGTCGGGGTCCACGGTCTCTGTCCGACGCCTGCGGGGTTAGCTGACGGGCTCGCGCGGGAAGAGTTCGCGCTCCCCGCTACCGTGAGGCAGCGGGGTTCGCCCCCGGTGGCACCGGGCAACCAATTGGGTCCCCCGCTCCGCGCTTGCGAGCGCGGATTCGGCGTTGGCGGCACGCTATCAGATCTCGCCGCTGTATTCATCCCCTGCGGCGCAGCTCCTGCGCTGGTGCAGCGTGCACCGAAGCGTCCGCCTCTGCAAGAGTGCCGCACCGTCGTGGGCGATCTGCAGGACCGCAGAGGCGGCGACACCCCGACGAGGCGGCGTTTGAGCGGGGACGAACGCCGCGAGTCGCTGCTGGACGCAGCGCTGCAGGTGTTCGCGGAACGTGGCTACGAGGGCGCGTCGATCGGCGCGATCGCCCGCCAGGCGGGCGTATCGAAGTCGCTCATCTACGAGCACTTCCCGAGCAAGCTCGAGCTGCACCTGGCGGTGCTTCAGCGCCACGGACGCGAACTCGAAGAGCGCCTCGAACGCGCCCTCGCCGGTGAAAAAAGCCCCGAGCGCGGTACGCGCGTGGCGATCCGCACGTTCCTCGACTTCGTCGCCGAACGGCGCGACTCCTGGCGGATCCTCGTCGCCGAAGTGCACGAGCCACGGGCACGCGCCGAGCTCGAGCGGATCGTCGAGCGTGTGACAACACTCGTCGCGCGGCGCATCGCTGCCTCCTACGGCGGCGACAGCGAACGGCCGACGGCTGGCGACGAGGTAATCGCGCGGCTCTTCGTCGGCGGCATGGAGGCGCTGGGTAAGTGGTCGACCCGGCGCCCCGACCTCGACCGCGAGCGTCTCGCCGCGGTCGCCTTCGCGCTCTACTGGGAGGGCGCGGCGCGCCTGATGGAGCGCGCCCGAGCGACGCTCGCGAGCGGCGCGGGCAGCGCGCGACCCACCGAAATGGCCGAGCGCGGCTCCTCCTCGTCCGCGCACGAACCAGCCGACAGCGAGGAAAAGGGCTCGTGACGCACGAGCGAGCTGGGTTGTCAGACTGATGGCGGCGAGAACACTGGCGTGAACTTCGCTCGCGACATCGTCGACCGACGCGACCGCGCGCAGCTCGCCCTCGTCGCGATCGATCGTTCGGGCGAGCGGCGCGAGATCACGTTCGGCGAGGTGTCGGACCGCTCCGCGCGCCTGGCGGGAACGCTCGTGGCGCAAGGCGTGGGCCGCGGCGATGTCGTGATGACAGTGATCGGCAACCGGCCCGAGTGGGTCTACACGCTGCTCGCTTGCTGGCGGATCGGGGCCGTCGCCCAGCCCTGCACCGAACAGCTGACCGCGAGCGACCTGCGCAAGCGGATCGATGCTGTCGCCCCGCGCGCGATCGTCTGCGACTAGCGCGACCTCGAGCGCGTCGAAGCGAGCGGCTTCACCGGCACCGTGCTGACGCTGCCCGACGAGCGTCTGTTCGCGGCCGCACCCGCGCCCGCCGTCGACCTCTCCCCCACCGACCCGGCGTTGATCGTGTTCACGTCCGGGACCCAGGGCGAGCCGAAGCCGATCCGTCACGGTCAGCGCTACCTCTTCGGCCAGCGCGTGCAGGCCGAGCACTGGTACGCACCGCGCCCCGGCGAGGTCGCGTGGTGCACGGCGGCGGCGGGCTGGTCGAAGTCGGCGCGCAACACGTTCATCGCGCCCTGGCTGCGGGGCGCAGCGGCGCTGTTGCACGACGCGCGCTTCGACCCGGAAGAGCGTCTGGCGATAATCGAGCGCGAGCGCGTCTCCGTTCTTTGCATGTCGCCGACGGAGTACCGCGCGGTCGCGAAACGCGCGCAGCTGCGGCCCCTGCCGCTCCGTCACGCGGTAGGGGCAGGAGAACCCCTCGGCGCCCGAGCGATCGGGGCGTGGCGCAGCGAGGCGGGAGGCAAGGGGCGCGACGGCTACGGGCAGACGGAAACCGGCGCGCTGACCGGTGTGCCGCTCGACGAGCCGCTGCGACCCGGGTCGATGGGCAAGCCTTTGCCCGGGTTCAAGGTCTGGGTCGATGAAAGCGGCGAGCTCTGCTGCGACCCCAGCACGGTGCCGACGTTCTTCCTCGACGGACCGGAGGGGGTGTGGCGGACCGGCGACCGCGTGCGCCGCGACGAGGACGGATGGCTGTGGTTCGAGGGTCGTGCCGACGACGTGATCATCTCGTCCGGTTACCGCATCGGCCCGTTCGAGGTCGAGTCGGCGCTCAACGCCCACCCGGCGGTCGCCGAGTCGGCGGCCGTGCCCGCGCCGGACGAGATTCGTGGGCAGGTCGTGCGGGCCGTGGTGGTGCTGCGACCTGGTTTCGAGCCCGGGCCCGAACTAGTAAGCGAGCTCCAGGAACACGTGCGCCGCGCGACAGCCCCTTACAAGTATCCGCGGATCGTCGACTTCGTAGACGCCCTGCCTAAGACGGCGAGCGGCAAGATCAAGCGTGCGCAGGTGCGCGAGATGCCTTCGTCGCACGCGCTCGAAGGGAGAAACGGTGGTCGCTAGCGTGACACCGCAGCGGGCGCTCCCGCCAGCCCAGCCGGCGCTGCCCGAGGTGCCAGGGGTGCGGCACTCCTGGGTCGTGGCACACGGTCTCGAGCTGCATGTCGCCGAAGCGGGCGACCCGACATCGCCCCCCTTGCTGCTGCTGCACGGGTGGCCCCAGCACTGGTACGAGTGGCGCAAGCTCGTGCCTGAGCTCGGCAAACGTTTCCGTCTTGTGATGCCCGACCTCCCGGGCTTCGGCTGGAGCGAGGTGCCGGCCCACGGCTACGAAAAGGAGACGCTCGCAGGCGACATCCTCGCCCTGCTCGACCGCCTCGGGCTCGAGAGCGACGTGGGGCTCGTCGGCCACGACTGGGGTGGCTGGATCGGTTTTCTTCTCTGCTTGCGCGCGCCCGAGCGCTTCCGCGGTTACCTGGCGCTCAACATCACCCATCCTTGGCAGCGCTTCGAGCTGCGCAAACTGCCGGCGTTCGCCCGCTTCTGGTACCAGCTCGCCGTGGCGGCGCCCCACCTCGGCGCAGCAGTGATCCGCGACGGCCGGGTCGTGCGGCGGCTGCTCGTGCGCGACCTCCACCACCGCGGTGCGCTCACGAGCGGCGACCTCGACGCCTACCTCGACGTGTTGGCAGTCCCGGAACGGGCGCGGGCGAGCTCCTTGCTCTACCGCACCTTCCTCGCGCGCGAGCTGTGGCCGATCGTGCGCGGCCGCTACCGCGACGCGCGGCTAGAACTGCCGGGGACGCTGCTGTTCGGCACCGGCGACCGCTTCATCGCTACCGACCTCCTCGGCGGATTCGAGCGCAACGCCCCCCGCATGCGCCTCGAGCTTGTCCCCGACAGCGGCCACTTCATCGCAGAGGAGAAGCCGGAGCTCGTGGCGGCGCACGTCGAACGGCTCTTCGGCGGCTGAGCGCCGTGCCCCGCGCCCGCGCTCGCGCACGGCACCGCTAGCCTCGCAGCGTGGCCAACGCTCTCGCGCAAGAAGCCTCGCCCTATCTCCGCCAACACGCCGAAAACCCGGTGGACTGGTTGCCCTGGGGCGAGGAGGCGCTCGCGCGTGCCGTGCGCGAGGACAAGCCGCTGCTCGTCTCGGTCGGTTACGCGGCCTGTCACTGGTGTCACGTGATGGAGCGGGAATCGTTCAGCGATCCCGAGGTCGCGGCTCTGATGAACCGGCACTTCGTCTGCGTGAAGGTCGACCGTGAAGAGCGGCCCGACGTCGACGCCTACTGCATCGCCGCGGCGCAAGCGATCGCCGGCCACGCGGGTTGGCCCTTGAACGTCTTCATGACGCCGGAGCGTGTGCCCTTTTTCGCTGGCACCTACTTCCCGCCCGCGCCGCGCGGCGGTTTGCCGTCGTGGCGTCAGGTGCTCGAGGCGGTGGCCGCCGTCTGGCGCGAGCGGCGCGGCGACGTGCGCTCCAACCAGCAAGCGGTCGCTGCACGTCTCGGCGCCGCGGCACGCATCGCACCCGCCGACGCGTTGCCCGACGGTCAGCTGCTCGATCGCGCGGTCGCCGAGATCGCGCACACCTTCGACAGGCGCAACGGTGGTTTCGGCTCGGCTCCGAAGTTCCCGCCAGCAGCGACGCTCCTCTTCCTGCTGGCGCGCGGGGAGCGCTCGATGACCACGCGCACTCTCGACGCGATGGCGCTCGGCGGCATCTACGACCAGCTAGCCGGTGGCTTCCACCGCTACGCGGTCGACGAACACTGGCTCGTCCCGCACTTCGAGAAGATGCTCTACGACAACGCGCTGCTCGCGCGCTGCTACACACGCGCCTGG
>BEIR01000154.1 GCA_002898855.1 bacterium HR41 | reverse complement strand
TTGGCGACGGCACCCTCGGGCACCGACCTGCCACAGCCAGTGGCGCCGAGCGCGGTCGCGCACAGAAGCAGCGCGATTGCGCGAGCTGCTGTTCGTGGCTTCGCTGTCACGGTCATCGAGCGATGGTGCGCACCGGGAAGCGCAGCGATCGGCGGCGGATGCTAGCGGAGCGTACCCGCGCTCCCGGCCGCTTCCTCGCGCACCGGAGCGCTCGCCACCTCGAGCACCGCCTCGGCCGCTTGCACGACCGCCGCGAAGCGCTGCTCGGGATCGTCGGGAACGCGGACGCGCAGGGTCGCGCGGCCGGACTCGTAGAGAGCCTCGGGGATCCGCTCACGCAGGGCGCGCACCTGGCGCGCGTCGAGCTCGAGCGGCGAGACGACCATCCGCCCCTGCCGGAACTCGACCGTGCGCGCCCCTGCCCGCCCCAGCTTGATGCGCGCGTCCTGGAGCTTGATGAGGTTGTCGAGCGGCTCGGGCACCGGACCGAAGCGGTCCTCGAGCTCGCGGCGCAACATGATCAGCTCGGCGACCTCGCGTGCACCGGCGATGCGCCGGTGCACGTCGATCTTCGCTGACTCGTACGCGATGTAGTCGGACGGCACGTAGGCGTCGACGGGCACCTCGAGACGCACCGGCTCGGGCTCGTCGGCCGCCTCGCCGGACAGCTCGGCGACAGCCTCCTCGAGCATCCGCACGTACAGCTCGAATCCGACGGCCGCGACGTGCCCGGACTGCTCCTCGCCGAGCAGGTTGCCGGCGCCCCGGATCTCGAGGTCGCGCATCGCTATCTGCAGACCGGAGCCGAGCTCGGTGTGGTCGGACAGCGTCGCCAGCCGCTGCCGCGCCTGCTCGGACAGCGCGGCCGCCGACGGGTAGAGCAGGTAGGCGTGCGCCCGCTCGCGCGAGCGTCCGACGCGGCCGCGGATCTGGTAGAGCTGGGCGAGCCCGAGTTCGTCGGCGCGCTCGACGATCAGCGTGTTGGCACGGGGTATGTCGATGCCCGATTCGATGATCGTCGTGCAGACGAGGATGTCCGCCTCGCCGCGCACGAAGCGCAACATCACCTGTTCGAGCTCGTCGTCGTCCATCTGCCCGTGCGCGATCTCGACACGCGCGTCGGGCACCAGCGCGCGCACCCGCTCGGCCGCCTCGGCGATCGTCTCGACACGGTTGTGGAGGTAGAAGACCTGTCCTCTCCGCTCGAGCTCGCGGCGGATCGCGCGGCGCACGACCTCCTCGTCCCACTCGCCGACGTAGGTCTGAACCGGACGGCGACCCTCGGGCGGCGTGCGGATCACCGACATGTCGCGCAGCCCCGACAGCGCCATCTGCAGCGTGCGCGGGATCGGCGTCGCCGACATCGACAGCACGTCGACCTTGAGGCGCAGCTGGCGCAACAGCTCTTTCTGGCGGACGCCGAAACGCTGCTCCTCGTCGATGATGAGAAGACCGAGGTCTTTGGGCCGCACGTCGCGCGACAGCAGCCTGTGCGTGCCGATCAGGATGTCGACACGGCCCTCGCTGAAGTCGCGTAGCACCGCACGCACCTCGCTCGCCGAGCGGAAGCGCGACACGACCTCGATCCGTAGCGGCCAGTCGCGCATCCGCTCCGCGAAGGTGCCGTAGTGCTGCTGGGCGAGCACGGTGGTGGGGACGAGAAACAGCACCTGCTTGCCCGCGCTCGCAGCCTTGAAGGCAGCGCGCAGCGCGACCTCGGTCTTGCCGTAGCCGACGTCGCCACAGATCAGGCGATCCATCGGCCGCGCCTCCTCCATGTCGGCGCGCACCGCCTCGATCGCCTCGAGCTGGTCGGGCGTCTCCTCGAACGGGAAGCGCTGCTCGAACTCGCGCTGCCACGCACCGTCGGGAGGGAAAGCGAAGCCGGCGCGCCGCCGCCGCTCCGCGTACAGCGTCAACAGCTCGCCCGCCAGCTGCGTCGCCGCGCGCCGCGCGCGCAACTTCATCTGCTCCCACTGACGCCCGCCGAGTTTCGACAGCGGCGGATCGGCGGCGTCGGCACCGACGTAGCGGCTGACCTTGTGGAGCTGCTCGGAGGGAACGAAAACGCGGTCGCCGTCCCGGAACTCGAGCTCTAGGTAGTCGCGCGTGACGCCCGCCACCGTGCGGGTCGCGAAACCGACGAAGCGAGCGATGCCGTGGTCCTCGTGGACAACAGCTACGCCGCTGCGCAGCTCGGTCATCGCCCGCAGCGCACGGCGGCTCTCGGCGGCAGCGTCAGGGCGGCGCCGGCGGCGCAGGAGTCGGTGCTCGGGGATCAGCGCGATCCGGCCGCCGGGCCAGACGAATCCATCGCGCAGCGTGCCCTGGGCGAACAGAACGGCAGCGCCGGGGCCGAGGTCGTCGCCGATCTCGCGGGCGCGTACGCGCTCGAGGTTGAGGAGCGCCCGTTCGAGCTCGCCCCGCCTACTCCAAGCGACGACCACGCGGTAGCCCGAGCGGACGAGCTTTTCGAGCTCGACCTCGGCCTGGTGGAGGTCGCGCGCCACCGGCACCGCCGCCTGGGCGCGGAGTTCGTGCGCCTGTCCGCTTGCGACCGACGACAGGCGGAGCGCAACGCGCGCGTCGAGATCGCGCTCGAGCTCCGACGGCTCGACGTAGAGGTGGCTGGCGTCGCGGCCGCCGAAGATCGCCTCGACCTCGTCCCACAGCTCGGAGAGCGAGGTCCGCACCTCGTCGCGGTCGACGACCGCCACGATCGCTTCGCTCGGTACCAAGTCGAGCAGGCGGCGGAAGCGATCGACCGGCAACAGCTCGGCGATCTCGGGTCGCTCGTCGTCGGCGTGTGCGGCGAGCTCGGCGCGCTCGCGGTGCTCGCGCGCCAGCTCGGACACCGGCGCGATCTCCACCCGCTCGGCCTCGGCGAGCGTGCGCTGGGTGAACGTGGAGAACCAGGCGAGCCGCTCGATCTCGATGTCGAAGAGCTCGCAGCGCACCGCGCGCTCCTCGGTGGCGGGATAGATGTCGAGAATGTCGCCGCGGACGGCGAACTGGCCGCGGTCCTCGACCTGCTCGACGCGCTCGTAGCCGAGTTCGACGAGCTGCGCGACGCACTCGTCGAGGTCGAGCAGCTCGCCGCGCTCGATCACGAAGCCGCGCGGCCGTAGCTCGGGGTCGGGAAGCTTTTCGGCGAGCGCCTGGACAGACGCCACGACCACCGGCTGCTCGCCGGTCGGACTGTCGACCAGGGCGTCCACCGCCGCGACGCGCAGACCGACAAGGTGGGGCGGCGGTGCGAGGTGCGACTCGTAGCGCACGCCGCGCGCCGGGAGGAGGCGGACGGGCCGCGGGGCAAGCAACGCGCGCAGGTCGGCAGCGAGGTTCGCTGCCGCGCGGTCGTCGGCGACCACCACCAGCGCCGGACGTTCGTGCACGGCTTCGAACAGCGAACCGAGCACGAACGCGCGCATGCTCTGCGACACGAAGGCGTCGGTGCTTGCGCGCCTCAGGTCATCGACGAGCGCGCGCACCGCCGGCTGCTCGGCACCGTCACGCACTACGGCTCGCAGCTCGCCCATCGCTCGCGACTCTACGCGCCGTCGGCGCCCAGCCCGTCGTCGGCGACCAGCCGCTCGAGAGCGTCAGCGGCCGCCGCGATCAGTTCGCGCACCGCCGCTTCCGGCTCGTCGAAACGCCCGAGAACCCAGCGCGAGACGATTTCGGGATCGGTGCTGTCGGGCCGCCCGACCCCGACTCGGACGCGCCAGAAATCGCTGTTGGCGAGCCCCTCGCGCACCGACTTGAGCCCGCGGTGGCCGGCTGTGCCGCCACCCTGTTTGACGCGCACGACGCCGAAGGGAAGGTCGATCTCGTCGTGAACCACCACCACCTGTTCGGGCGCCACGCGCAGCGCACCGCGGGCGGCGGAGACGCTGCGCCCCGACTCGTTCATGTAGGTGTGCGGCAGCAAAAGCGCGACGCGGGAACCGCCAGCGCCGGCGCGTCCCGTGGCGAACTCGCCGGCGTAGCGCCGTTCGAAACGGTCGACACCCCAGCGGCGCGCCACCTCGCGAACGACGTCGAAACCGACGTTGTGCCGCGTGCGCTCGTAGCGCGGACCGGGGTTGCCGAGCCCGACGACAAGGAAAGCGACCCGGCTGGACGGCGCCGCTCCGGCGCCGGCAGGCCGGCTCAGGAGCTCTCGCCCTCCCCTGCGCCCTGGGACTCGCCGCGGCCGGCGACCTCCGGCTCCTCTTCGGCGCCGGCCTCGCCCTCATCCTCGCGCGTCGGCGGAACGATCGTCGCGACCACGTCGTCGGGATCGCCGAGGATCGTCACGCCCGCGGGCGGCTCGACGTCGCCCAGTGTGAGCGTCGAACCGAGCTCGAGCCGCGACACGTCGGC